>CAIUYS010000527.1 GCA_903903365.1 uncultured Methylococcaceae bacterium | reverse complement strand
GTTCTTGAGCGCAAGTAGGACTGGTGACATTAATTTCGGTTAACTTGTCGCCAATAACATCCAGCCCAACAAAAATCAGACCTTTTTCGCGTAATGTAGGGCCCACCTGATTGGCAATCCACAAATCCTGTTCGGTTAGTTTACGACCTTCCGCACGACCACCAGCGGCCAAATTACCCCGCGATTCACCTTGGGCAGGAATACGCGCCAACGCATAAGGTACGGCTTCACCATTAATCATCAAGATGCGCTTATCACCGTCTTTAATCTCGGGAATATACTTTTGAGCCATCACATAGCGACTATTATACTGGGTCATGGTTTCCAGAATCACACTTAGATTAGGGTCATCCTGACGCAAATGAAAAATAGACGTTCCACCCATTCCGTCTAACGGTTTTAAAATAATTTCCCCTTGTTCATGCAGGAAGCTCCTTATTCTGGCGGGCTCTCTGGCAACCAGGGTTTCTGCGCAACACTGCGGAAACCATGCCGTAAACAGTTTTTCATTGGCATCGCGCAACGATTGCGGTTTATTGACCACATAAACGCCCATACTTTCGGCGCGTTCCAATAAATAAGTTGCATAAATATATTCCTGATCAAAAGGCGGATCTTTACGCATCATGATGACATCCAATTGATCCAACGGAATATCTTGCTCGGCAATAAACCGGTACCATTGGTTGGCATCACGCTGAACAGTCAGCGTTCTGGTTCTGGCGAATGCCCTGCCATTCCTTAGAAACAAGTCATTGAGTTCCATATAATGCAACTCCCACCCTCGGGCCTGAGCCTCAAGCAACATGGCAAAACTGGTGTCTTTTTTGATATTGATATGGTCGATGGAGTCCATGACCATGCCGAGTTTAATAGGCATTATTGTCCCGATTTAATTACTGAAGAGGAAGTATATTATACTTATTTTATAGATTGTTATTTACCTTGAAAAGATTTTTTGGTATAAAGACGGGCTAACTTTTAAATTTAGGCACACCAAGAGGTTAATTATGTCTAGAGTATGTCAAGTAACAGGTAAAAAACCTGTTACAGGTAACAACGTATCACACGCAAACAACAGAACTAAAAGACGTTTCCTTCCCAATCTGCAACATCACAGATTTTGGGTAGAAAGCGAAAATCGTTGGGTGCGCCTTAGAATTACCACAAAAGCAATGCGCATCATTGATAAAAACGGCATCGACGCTGTATTGGCTGATTTGCGTAAAAACGGCACAAAGGTTTAAGGAGACAATAAAATGCGCGATAAAATTAAACTGATTTCTACCGAAGGCACTGGCCACTTTTATACCACAACCAAAAACAAGCGCACCATGCCTGAAAAAATGGAGATCAAAAAATTTGATCCATTTGTTCGCAGACATGTTATCTACAAAGAAGCTAAAATCAAATAATAATTTTGATTTTGAAAAACTTCTATCAAGGTGCTTTGGATAACCATAACTAGCTTTAGTTGTGGTTATCCGGCTTTGTTAGCGCCTAGCACTAAATCCCCCACACTCAACACCCAAGTACTTTTTTTGACTGCCGACTATACAATTGTAAAGAATAGCAACTGCCTATAAAGCAACACACCATCAACACAAACCCAGCATTTACCAATCAATCCCTATTCTTCACTTGGCTTACCTTTCTTCACCTACAAGCCAATACCTGCGCCGATTTGACTAAAAAACAGGCCCCCGTCTATCACAATATCTTGACAATCTATTTCCTATCAGGAAATAATAATGAAGTAAAATATCTTATTGGTGCAAATAATTAATCTAATTGCCCTCAATTGAATCATTTACATAATTTAAAGCTTACTCTCTCCAGTCGTAATCCCCCCTCTTAATATGACCATTCAACCGCTTAAGCCCTTGCCCTTATTGACCTACAGGCATTTTTAGTAAAACATCACCATAACCTGCCAACGTTGTGGCTCATAATTTGCTCGGTGTTAAAGTAGGTGAATAAACAAGCTTAAATTACCCGCCTAATCAAATCAACTCATTTAAGCCCTTAAGTATTTTTTAATGTTTAATACTCATAATTTTGTTCAAAGACGAAGTTTGGAGAAAATATTCTGTCATCAAACTGACATTAACATTACTTAAAATTATTCTATACATCAGCTTTAAAGTGAGGAAATGACTATGTTAAGCCTGACTACTTTACTTGACTTCAATTTCGAATGGCCAACGATGGTGCCGGGAGAAATAATGGCATTAACCCTACTTATGGTTTTCGCCAGCCTCTGTACGCTTGAATTTCACGCGCCCAACAAAAAACTGTCCGCAAAACACTTGCGCCAATCTTATAAAACCAATATCAGCCTGTTTATGGTTAATAATATTGCCATGTCCTTAATATCAGCCTCATCGCTTTTGATAGTGGTCGAACGTTATTCAGGCAAAGGTTTACTTAACACCTTATCCAGTTCCGCCTGGAAAGCAGTTCTGTCGTTTGTGGCGCTTGACCTGTTAATGTATTTCTGGCACCAAGCCAGTCACCGCGTTGATTGCCTGTGGATGTTTCATAAGGTACACCATAACGATCCTTGTTTGAATATTTCCACCGCCTTTCGAATACATTTTCTGGAGCTGTTTATAACCCACGTTCTAAAAGCGAGTTTAATTATTATTTTAGGCATAGAAGCAGCGGTGTTGCTAACCAATGAAGTAATAATGACCCTGTTTATTATGTTTCATCACACCAACATTTCTTTCATTGGTGAAAAATTACTAAGCTATCTGATTATCACGCCGTCTCTGCACCGGACTCACCATTCAACCCAGCGGTGTGAGCATGACAGTAATTATGGCGCTGTTTTCTCATTTTGGGATCGACTTTTCGGGACTTTAACAGAACGCGAACCTGCTGAAATAGGGATCAACGGTAGCTCACCGCTGGATCTTGTAAACCTGATAAAGTTTGGCTTTACCCTACAAATGCCGCCAATCGTTCAGCCCGTTAATCTTGATGCCATGATTGCTGAGGCCGCTTATTACAAAGCGGAAAAACGCGGATTTTCTCCCGGCAACGATCTTCGTGACTGGCTGGAAGCAAAAAAAGAAATTATCACCCAGCTATACGGAGACAAGACGATTAAACATAATGTAACCCGCAAGCCTCAGTATCATTATATTAAATTTATGAATCTGGATATAAATCACCGGCGCATACAGAATTTTTAAGATGTGCGAAAGGCTTATTCACCACGAAGAGGACGAAGAAAAAAAACTAGTTCTAGATTTTCAGATAAATAATTTCGATGCTAACGGATAC
>CAIUYS010000526.1 GCA_903903365.1 uncultured Methylococcaceae bacterium | reverse complement strand
TTTAATTTATTCAGTGTTTGACGGGTTGAAATTACTTTATCAGTCCCAATATCCGGTGTGTGATGAGCAATCTGTCTTTGTAAATTGGATAATTCTACTTCGTCGTCATCGTAAATAGTCATGCTGCCGACACCGGCTGCCGCAAGATACATGGCCGCTGGTGAACCTAAACCACCGGCGCCGATAATTAACAGATTGGCGGCAAGGAGTTTTTGTTGGCCCTCAATATCGCAAAGGGGCAGCATTATTTGACGGCTATAGCGGAGTAGTTGATTGTCATTCATAGGTTATATTAAGTCGATATGGTAAGGGCAGATAATGCCAAAGAACTTGACAGACTGCAAAAGCTCATTATCATTAGCACTCATTACTAGCGAGTGCTAATAACAGTTACCCTTTTATTTTTAACGTTAGGAGATATAAATGAATATACGTCCGTTACACGATAGAGTGATAGTCAAACGCCTTGAAGAAGAAACGACCACTGCCGGCGGTATTGTATTACCCGGTTCTGCTGCTGAAAAGCCAAGCCAAGGCATCGTGTTGGCCGTAGGTAATGGCAAGCAACTGGATAATGGTACAGTGCGCGCACTGGAAGTTAAAGTTGGCGACAAAGTATTGTTTGGTAAATATTCAGGTAACGAAGTTAAAGTTGACGGTGAAGACCTCATCGTTATGCGTGAAGAAGACATCATGGGCATTTTAGGTTAAACCTAAACCCTTTAATAATCATAATCACACACAAGTTAGGAACAAAAAATGGCAGCAAAAGACGTATTATTTGGTGATGACGCACGAGTCCGTATGGCCCGTGGCGTTAACATTTTAGCAAACGCAGTAAAAGTAACGTTAGGCCCTAAAGGCCGTAATGCGATTTTGGACAAAAGCTTCGGCGCTCCAACCATTACTAAAGACGGTGTATCTGTTGCGAAAGAAATCGAATTAAAAGACAAATTCGAAAACATGGGCGCACAAATGGTTAAAGAAGTGGCTTCACATACTTCTGATGTCGCCGGTGATGGTACCACTACTGCAACAGTATTGGCACAATCTATCGTTAACGAAGGTTTAAAAGCAGTTGCCGCCGGCATGAATCCAATGGATTTGAAACGCGGTATTGACTTGGCGGTTACTAAAGCCGTTGAAGCCATTGTTGCTTCTGCTGCACCTTGTACTGACAGCAAAGCGATTGCTCAAGTTGGCGCAATTTCAGCCAACTCTGACGAAGCGGTTGGCCAAATCATTGCAGATGCAATGGCAAAAGTCGGCAAAGAAGGCGTTATCACGGTTGAAGAGGGTTCAGGTTTAGAAAACTCATTGGACGTAGTTGAAGGTATGCAGTTTGACCGTGGCTATTTGTCACCTTACTTTATCAACAAACAAGATAGCATGAGCGTCGAATTAGACGATCCCATGATTCTTATTTACGACAAAAAAATCTCCAACATTCGCGACATGTTGCCAATTCTGGAAGCCGTTGCCAAATCCGGTCGTCCTTTATTGATCGTTGCAGAAGATGTTGAAGGCGAAGCCTTGGCAACTCTGGTTGTTAACACCATTCGTGGTATCGTTAAAGTTGCAGCCGTTAAAGCGCCAGGTTTTGGTGATCGTCGTAAAGCCATGCTGGAAGACATTGCGGTATTGACCGGTGGTGTTGTTATTTCTGAAGAAGTTGGCTTAAGTCTTGAAAAAGCAGAGTTGGATCAACTGGGAACTGCGAAAAAAGTCCAAATCACTAAAGAAAACACCACTATCATTGATGGTGCAGGTTCTGAAGAGCAAATCAAAAGCCGCGTTGCACAAATTCGTGCACAAGCTGACGATGCAACTTCTGACTACGACAAAGAAAAACTGCAAGAGCGTTTGGCTAAATTAGCTGGCGGTGTTGCTGTGATCAAAGTTGGCGCTGCAACTGAAATTGAAATGAAAGAAAAGAAAGCCCGCGTTGAAGATGCTCTGCATTCAACTCGTGCAGCGGTTGAAGAAGGCGTAGTGGCTGGTGGTGGTACTGCACTGGTTCGCGCATTATCAGCATTGGTTGGTTTGGAAGGTATTAATCACGACCAAACTGTCGGCGTTAATATCTTGCGTCGTGCAATGGAAGAGCCTTTACGTCAAATTGTTGCTAACGCAGGCGACGAGCCTTCAGTAGTATTCAATGAAGTGCTAAAAGGCACTGGCAGCTTCGGTTACAATGCAGCAACCGGCGAATACGGCGACATGATCGAAATGGGTATTCTTGATCCTGCCAAAGTAACACGTACTGCACTACAAAACGCAGCCTCTGTTGCCGGCTTAATGCTGACGACAGAAGTGATGATTGCTGATGCACCTAGCGATGACAAAGGTCATGGCATGCCTGATATGGGCGGCATGGGCGGTATGGGTGGAATGGGCGGCATGATGTAATCGTGCTGTCTTAAAGCTTTATTGCTTTAAGCTTCTGCTTTAAAAAAGCCCCGGTTGTTTTTAGCAATCGGGGCTTTTTTATGGGTATTGTAAATAGCATCGGACACTATATTTCCTTGGTGGCTATGGAAAATATTTTTATAATCCAACTTGGAGCAGATGGAAATTTTATGGTTAAATAACTGGGGTAAAGTTAAATGCCTAATATACGCTGGATTGTGGCAACACTTCTTTCTTGTCTTTGCGGAGTTGTGCAGGTTGGAAGTTAAGCTTAAATGAAAGTCATTTGCTAAGGAGTCTATTGATGTCAATCGCCGAACAAATTTATGAAGTCGCCAAGCCGTTGCCTGAATCTTTGGCGCTGGAAGCGCTTCATTTTATCGAATATCTGAGTAGTAAAAATGCAGATCGCGCAGAGATGTCCGATTTGACACGCGCCCAAGAAATTGTGATGAAACACGTTTGGGATAATCAGGACGACGAGGTTTGGGACAATGTTAAAACGCTCTGATGTTGTCCAAATCCCTTTTCCGTTCTCCGACCTAACGCATCAAAAGCGTCGTCCGGTTATGCTGCTTACCTCCCCGGATGTATTTGGCGACTTCCTCGCTGTGGCAATAACATCTCAGGCAGGGCATGATGATGCCATTCAGCTACAAGATGATGATATTGCTAACGGTCGATTGCCGAAAATAAGTTGGATCAGAGGCACGAAGCTGTTCTCTCTTAACTGTGACTCTGTCGTAGTCGAGTTGGGAACTCTCAGGCCGGAAGCCTTCGATCGCATCCATGGGAAAATCTGTATGATGCTTGGTTGCAAGCTTTGTAAATAAAGTCGGGTTAGGCGATAGCCGTAACCCGCACAACTGTATAATGTTTTTTTGCAAGACATAACCACGTTCATACAGCATCATAGTTGCAGGCTGGACGCTACCTTAATAATATGCTCAATAAGTTTTATGGATTACTCAGATAAAGAAATTTTAGATATAGTCGGCTATGCGGTCGTATTTGGCGTTATCTGGATTATTTACAGGAGTCCATTACTTTCATGGGGTTGCAAGGTTATTGGCTTATTCCTGGCTGCGTTTGGAGTAATAATAGGGGTTCTTTTTGTTGCATTTGATGTCTATATTCCTCATGGCGAATATAAAACGGCAATTATAACCATAGTATTATTTATAGGATTACAGATTCCATTTACACTTCTTATACTTCCTGGTCTAAAAGAGTGTTTTGAAAAAGAAAATATGAATTTAAAATTTTGGGAATAATATTAAAACCCCTTTCCTCGCCTCATTTATGACGGCGAATTAACCGGTAATATGGGTAAATTGTAGTGAGTAGCCGAGTGTCAACATTTTAGACAAAAAAGCCGGTGTCACCCCCGAAGGATTGGCTAATGTTTAAAATGTTATGGTTTTTTGCTGTGAATAAATAATAATAATCGAAAGGTTTCGATATGCAATTCAGACACAAAAATATTATCGCTACTCATATTTTTACTAAACAGCTAAACATACCTAACGCAAACTTTTTGAATAACAGTGCCACCTAACGTTTGGAACAGGGTTGCAAATCCCGTCTCGCGAAGGAGTACAACCTACGTTCCTAAGGTCTTTTTATATAAACTGCAATGGAAACATTATGAGTTATTCATATGAAAAGAACCATCAGGAAAGAATTTGCCGAGAACATGAATATGCCGTTCGGGAATTGCAGCACGGAAATTGTTTGAGATTTTCCAAGCACTGGCTTGAAACGCTAGAAGTTCAAGAGGGTTTGCGCCTTCTTCTTCGAGACGTTTTACGCTTAGTCGCTCACCCTGTAAAAACTTGGCGAAACGAGAATACACATCTAAGCACTTTTCCAAATCGATCTCTTCTGTTAACTGAAGGTATAGAGCGTCTGATGCGGGAGCAGTTCTAATTCGGTGTATGGGGCTTCGCTTATACATCGCGCTAATTTTTAAATTCCTGAACAACAACATCCCTAATTTGATTCTTGTTTATTTGTTTTGCAAACTGAGTAATTCCTATTACTAAAGTTAATAAAACAACAGCAATCACTATACCAATTAACCATCGGTATACCGAAATAGGTTTTTGCTTGACGTGATAGAGGCCCAAATCCCATTCAGTTTTGCCATTAGTATAGATAGACTTATGGGCTGTATAAGCTAATATTATTTGAAGCCAAGGAAACCAAAACATATAGCCCAATCCACTCTTTAATACGCCCCCCTGCGTCAGAATAGTTGTCACCTCAAATTTTAAGAAAAAATAAAATTTGAGATTAGAAATGAAGAAATATAAAAAGTATTCAGCTGGCTTTAAAGAGCAGGCCTTAGTAAAGGTTTATAGTCGTAGCAATGAGCAAT
>CAIUYS010000525.1 GCA_903903365.1 uncultured Methylococcaceae bacterium | reverse complement strand
TGTGCGCCTGTTGCTCAACCAGTTGCCCCAGTTACTGGTGGAACAGCGAACGTTATTTAGGCCCTGCGGTCTTGTTGCAAGCTTACCGCTGGTTGGTGGATAGCCGCGACGAAACCACCGGGGCACGTCTGGATGAACTGGAAGACCCGTTTAAACTGTACCGCTGCCATACCATTATGAATTGTACTGACACTTGCCCAAAAGGCTTAAATCCCGCCAAAGCGATCGCTGAAACCAAAAAATTATTAGTCCAACGAAAACTGGGTTAATGATTACACTTGCCAAACTGCGTTGGCAATGCCGACGCGGCACCAAAGAACTGGATTATCTGTTGCTACGGTATGTCGATTATGGGTATGCGCTGGCCGATGATGAGGAGATAGCGTTGTTTATTGAGCTGTTAGCTCTTGAAGACGATGTGTTGATAGAGGTTTTACTAGGCGAGTTGATTGTGGAAATTAAGGCAATGAAAGTTTTGGTCGGGAAGATTAGGGCAGGATAGCCAGGTAGGGTTCGCACCGCGTATCTTTTGGGGCCTATCCAATGAAGGATCGTAGAATGGGCTGACGTCAGGAAGCCCATCGTTCGCGAGTGATTGGCTGTGCGTTGCATAGCCCATCTATGGGCTATCCTGCCGTCTCGAACAAAACTAAATTATTCATTACATGTTAATTTATAATGCTTAAAATTAACGTTAACAGTATTTGAGTCCGACCCCCATTCATTCTTAATCAGTTGAAATTTTAATATGGCAGATAATAACTCACAGATTGTTTATGTACTCACAAATCCTGCAATGGTTGGATTGGTAAAAATTGGAAAAACAAATCAGTCAGACGTCGTGGAGCGCATGAAGCAGCTATATGGCTCTGGCGTACCATTTCCATTTGATTGTGTATTCGCCTGTCAGGTAAAAGATGCAACTCAAGTAGAAAAGGCTCTCCATATTGCTTTTGGAAATGTTCGTGCCAATCCAAATAGAGAGTTTTTCAGAATTGAAGCTGATAGGGTCATTGCAATCTTAAAACTATTAGAAGTTAAAGACATTACAATTGAGTTTGAACAACAAATCGAAGACAACCTAGATGATGTTGATAAGCAATCTTCGCAGAATATTAAAAATTCAAAAAGACCAAGAATGAATTTTCATGAACTAGATATTCCAGATGGTTCCATTCTTATTTCAAAAGATGGGCAAGTGCAAATAAAAGTTATAGGAGCAAAAAAAGTAAATTTTGATGGTGAAGAATGCTCGCTAGCCGAAGCAACAAGAAAACTTCTTAAATTGCAGGATAACTATCCTATTCAAGGCTCACCGCATTGGACATTCAATGGAAAAACCGTTAAAGAAATCTACGATGAATTTTATAGCGAAACTGACGATGGGATTTAAAGGAAGTAGCTGGGTAGTCTGGGCAACGTCTTTATTGCTCGACATTTCAGTCTAAAAGCAAATAATTTTAATATAAAAATACCTCCTAAGATTAAAGAACTCGTTCGTGATTTAGAAATAACTGGTTTTATTAATAGAGGCGGCAAAGGTAGCCATAGAAACTATGAACATCCAAACGGTAGCCGCATTACTATTTCTGGGCAACTCTCAGAAGACGGCTTTGAGAATATGGCTGTATAATTTATTGGAGCGTATAGATATAGCATAACGTAACTCGGCGCCTTCTGTTTTTTTCTTCTCTCTGGGCATAGCCTGACGAGTCTCGAAAACGCCATCATTCTGAGTCTCTTTGCTGCTCTCGCGTTCGGTGACCAGAAATCAGGCTAACTTATTACCCCTTCATCGCGGTTTTTTTGCAGTAATATCCGAAGCGATAGTGCCATTTCTGTTCCATTACACCGCTATAGATCACCACAAACAAACCGCCATGAAAGTATTATTCATATTGACAGTCCTCGCTTTGCTATCCGGGTGTGATAGCCTTACATTTGCGCTAAAGTCTGCGCAACGGTTCTATT
>CAIUYS010000524.1 GCA_903903365.1 uncultured Methylococcaceae bacterium | reverse complement strand
TCTGCAACACAGGCAGCAGATATGGCCGAAAAGATATCAACAGAATTAGCTCGTTATTTTGCTAAAGAAGGTTGGATTAATTCTGATTTGGCAAAAAAATGATTTTTTGATTAAACTTCATTCGTTGCTTGGCTTATAGCACTTAAACTAACAAGATATAAGCACACAAAATATTTTCAAGCAGTAACGAAAGTAAGGTGCTTTCATTACTAATCGACTATTTCATTAACTCAATACCAAGTTAAATTCACTGAAGATTGAGTTAACGACATTCTTTATAGAGGAAAGTATCATGAAATCTATTTTAAAAATTTTTATATGCATAGCGTTATGTTGGCTAACAACTACCTCTAGCGCATTTACAAATGATGAAGTTATTAATCGTGTTAAAGAATTGGATACTAATAAAGATGGTGGTGTTTCCAAGGCAGAAGCCGAAGCTGGCAATGCACTACGTATAATAAATAATTTTGATAAACTGGATGCCAACAAAGATAACAAAGTGACTGCGGAAGAAATTGAGGTAGCCAATAAATAGCCCTACAATTAAATAATAGTGTCGGATTATAATGCCGCTAGCTTAAACAAAATTAGTCATTTAATAACAGTAAGATATACACATAAATGAAATTTAAACTCCTGGATATATTCGGATATAATTGTCGCTGAATATATAGTTAACGATAGATTTAGGTTAGTGTACGGCTATTCGTAAATCTGGGCTCTATGGCCGCAGTAGGTCGGTGTCTGATGCCAGGTGTTTCCAGATAGCTGTCGTTGATCTTGATACAGTGCTGGCGGGCAAATAACGGCTAATTTGAGACAGATGCCGATTCCCAGTGAACGGTAGTTAACCATGAATCTGCGAAAGTAATTGTTGCTGTTTGATTTCGTTTCATCTTTTTTCCGATATAAATGATTTAGGTATTTATATAGATGCAGACAAGTTTTGCTTTTCCTGAGCGGACCAAGGGTTACAACCCAAGCCTTGGTTTCAGCGCTGTCATTTCGATTTGTTCAACAATTTCTTAATTAACACTTTTCTGTGGAAGTATCCGTCTGGGAGTTAATAGTCGCCTTTTGTTCTGGCAAACTCTCGATATGCAAAGTTTGTGTCGGAAAGGCAAATCGTACTCCAGTTGTTTCGGCCAAACGCAAGATATCCATGAGAATTTTCTGCCGCTCGTTGAGTTCAACCGCCCTGTCAGGCACTTGGAGAAAAAAATTCATCAGTACATCCAGACTATGTGGCCCGAACTCGTATAAATACACCTGAATATTGTCTTTACGGGTGTCTGGATGGGTTTCAAGGATTTGTTTTATGCCATTGACAAAACCCTCGATTTTCTCAATGGGCGTATCGTAGGTAAGATTGAGGACTGCCTTGACCTGCCGGTACTCGCGTAATTCCATATTGTCGATGGTGCTGTTGACCAGTTGGCTGCTCGGAATGATTACGAGAGAGTTGTGAAACGTGCGAATTTGGGTACTGCGAAAGCCTACGTTCTCGACGGTGCCTTCGATGCCTTGTACCTTGACAGAATGGCCTACGGCGAAAGGTTTCTCGAACATGATAATAAGCGAACCTAGCAGATTGGCAAGGGTTTGCTGTGCCGCCAATGCGACGGCCAGACCACCGACTCCGAGCCCGGCAAGCACCGAGTAGGCGGGCAATCCGATGCGATCGGCCCCTGTGACCAGAATGGCGATTGCCACAATAATCGTCAGTAACCGCAAAATCAGGCGAATAAGCTGGCTGTCGATGCTGCTCGTGCGTAGCCTTTCTATAGAGATCATACTTTCCGCGACAACCCCGCCGGCCACCCAAACCAGCCAGGTGAGAGCCAGAAAAAACAAGGTCCAGAGCGAACGCGTGGTCCCTTCGTAGAGGATACCCGAAACCCGTATAATTTCAGCAAAAATAAACGCAACAATCGGCGTTACTGTGACGATGCTGAGCGGCCGGAGCAACTCTACCCATTTGCCGGCGGGTGCCATCCGCCCGGCCCAGTAAGAGCTGAGGCGAAAACACCCATGAATGACACCAAAGCCGGTCCCAAGAATGGCTAAGATTCCGAACCAACGCCACACCGGTTGATCGAGAAACAGGACTCGAGTTCTATGCTGGGGCGCATCGAGCAACCAGCGGGGCGGCACGATTCGATGCAATGCCATCATCACCCCGATAGAACTATAGGTGGATAAGTCGTACCAACCGATGGAAGAGTCGGGGTTGTAGGGAAGGTTTCTGACCTTGGCATAGAACTCCGGCAAGCGGCTCAACGTTTCCGGGGTAAACAGATATTCCCCAGCCCTCGGTCCGGTTTTCACCT
This sequence comes from uncultured Methylococcaceae bacterium, assembly GCA_903903365.1. Classification (GTDB taxonomy): domain Bacteria; phylum Pseudomonadota; class Gammaproteobacteria; order Methylococcales; family Methylomonadaceae; genus Methylobacter_C. Next base: position 4,944 of record CAIUYS010000524.1, on the reverse strand, counting down.
CCGCAATTTGAATTTCGGTACTTGGGATAGTCCAGCACTTGAACTCCGCCTTAGCCATCATCTGCGCATCCGGAATTAACTCGGTCGGCGGGAGATCAATACGGTCGAGTACTTCTTTCAATTGTATGGCGAGCCGTCGCGAGGACTCGTGAACGATGGCCGGTGGCAATTCGCTTAAATCCAGTGCCCGTTGAGCCGATGCCTGGACGTGTAAGGTGTCATGCATAGAGGTTATCTGTTCCGGTGTTAAGTAAAGATTCGAAGAATCCAGATACGGCTGTATTAGGCCGACTCCCGTCTTATAACCCTCGTTCATGAATTCCAGGAATCCTTGGAGCGTAGCCCTTGGGCTGGAGGTATCAATCGGTTTGAGTGGATTCTGCTCAACCGCGCCAGCAGGCATGACCCAAAGCTGAAGGATCAATAATACAAGGAGGGTGCTGAGGAGGGGCTGCTTGAAAATAAAAAATAGTCGATGGGGCTTGGTTGTCATTACGGATCCTGGGTGAGTTGTCGGCAAAGGCATTAGCGCACGGGTATGGTCAAGGCCGGACCTGCTGATTTGGCAGCACCGGCTTGCAGTCGGAACAGTTGCATCAGTAGCATAAAGGTCGACTTCGATTCGAGATCGTTGTCTGCCAGATAGAACCAGCGGCCGCGATAGGGTATCGCGACGAAAGCAAGACTCGGTTGCTCTTCGCTTTGGCGAATGTGGAACAGCCTTCCCGCCGCTGTCGTGCCCCAGTCAAATTCCGAACCGTCCTTGTTGCGCGTGACCGTCACCAAGCCCGCTGCTTTATGAGGAGGTGGCGAATCCACATGATGCGATAAGTAGAAGAAGATACTCATGAGCGCGCGCGTGCCTATCGAAATCGTGTCCGGACTGGATGCCAGAAAGTCGCCGTTGACACGGTAAACCTCAAGGTTCTGATCAAGTCCAAGCAGCTCCTTGATTTCCCGAATCTGCTCCCGAAACTCCGGAGAGGACTTGATTTCCAGTTGCGGTTCTTTCGTCTTCGGATTGATGCGAGGGACGATAAGTTGCGCATGAGACACTACCTCAATCAGTTGCATCAGCCGCTTGAATTGCAGACCTGGGCTTGGGGCATTGCCGGGTGTTGGCCCCGAGGCACTCGGCGCATTCTCGATTCCATTAATGCGTTCTACGCAGAGGCCGAACACGCGTTGTGTGCTCCAGCCCGAGCCGCTGAGCGCGAATAAGGCTTCGATGGGGATCGGGCTGAGCACGCTCTTCACGAAATCCTCGCCCTGGAGTGGCGCATAGGAGATGGTGGGCGACGTAGCATAGTCGGCACCTAAGCTGTATTTCAGGATGTCGGGGCCCCCGTTAAGCTGGCTTGACGCTTGATCCAATCCCCCGCTTATGTCCAGTTTCATACTTGCCGTTACGCTGGCGACATCGAGAAAAAATACCGGGTCACGGTAGTGCAAACGCACGACGTTTTGTATGAACTGATCATTCATACTGTGAACAATCGCATCATTGTAAAGCGGATGTGTGCCGCGGAGGGCATCTGGGCCGAATGCGTTGCAGGCCGTTAGCACAGCCGTGACAGTTAAGAGCAGGAGTTGCTTGCTTATGATAGTCATATTTTTTAATCAAGATTATTCATGTAAAAATAACACACATAGGATATAGGCATGAAGTGCAACATTCGGCGCCCCCCGATCGATGCACTTCTAATGATTCTAATTCGGATTCCGGGAAGTTATAATTTTCCAAATCCTGAAATTTTTACTGGTTTACCAAGTTTTTTGAACTTTCGCCAGTCGTACTCCGTAGCGTCCTCTTTCCGATTAGTCGTGACCAACCCGGTGTTCTTATGAGGCCGAGTTGTATGCTAATGTTGAGATAGATACAAAAAGATACGCATCCACAGTCGTGTGCCTATCGATATCTCCTAGGTCAAAAAGCATTGCGCTCTACCAGTAGATTGTTTTAAATTCTACCAGAGAAAATTTCTGTTATATCGATAATTGATAGATAAAAGCATTTTGTTGCCAACCTAATTATTTTAATAACCTTCAGGCTATATTTCGTATTTCAATTATTGGAAAGTATAGTCATTATCTGCTGTTATACAGGCGTTCAGAAGCATCAATGGCTGTAGTGAATTCAGAAAGCGGTAACTTATTGTTTTAATAAAATGGGCTCGTAACAGTCGATCAGGAAACAAACGATAAATACGCGTGCTAACTCTGGTATTGTCTTATATGATTGCGCCGGAGGTTGTGTCAGGAAAACTCAAGATTGTTCTCGCCGAATACGAAAATGCCTCACTACCTGTTCATGTGGTCTATCAGGAAGGTCGCAAAGCCGTAAACCCAGATTCTACCCTTGAAAATTGGGGTAAACAAATTTTTACGGGGCGCTACAGACTTGGAATATTAAGGCTTACACAGCAGCGCAAATGGCTCGATACGACAAACCACAAAGAAGTGCCGCTTTTTGACATACTGATGGTCGATAGTGGGCTTATGAATCTAATCGCACCGTTGATTTGACTGTCAGCTTAGAGATAGTGAGCTGCTATTTGAAAATCAGGGGTGACTGTCTGTAGGGCGTCTATTTTTGACAGTCGGCTATCCCTTAATTTACTCAGGATAAATGACCGCTTTTGAGTAAATTTAAGTGACTCGTTCGGATCAGAACGAAGGTATTAAAAGCATCTTAAATTGTATACGATTTAAGACCACTAAAACTTTAACTGACCACTATTTAGTCAATCTGATTACATGCCAGAGCCGACATAGTGCTGGGGCATATTACCATCAGGGTTATCCACATGCTATGTGTATATCTATCTTTTATTACCACCTATTGGAATCATCCATAATTGGCTTGGCATAATCAGCAACCGGTATTTTTTTGACCGTCATACTTTTGATTTCATCAGCACGATTCCCCTGCCCCAGATTACTCAGCCGAACACCTTGGCGAACACCCAGAAATTTGAGGGGTTGGCAGCTTTAATGGCCGGCTTCGACCTTCCGCGTATGGCGCGTGATCCTAAATCAGGTGAAGCATTAATGGGCTCCCTAAAATCACTGCTTACGTTAAGCCAGGCTTGGAAATAAGAGACAAAGTGGCGATTGCGAGTGCCCCTTAGGCATCACGGATGAGGACCGAACCAAGCCGAACACGGGTCTGAGGCATGACGATTACTCAGGCCATCATACCTGTGAATAGCCCCGCTCAAGGAGTATCAAGCGCACAGGTTTCTTCAGGGCTTTACTCAGAATCATATAAGTATCCCGATCAAAGGCAGGTCGACTGGCGCTTAACAAGTCGTGTACTTCTGCTTCACTTTTGGCGGTGCCCAGGTAACACCAGTGATCAAGGACATGTAGCTCATCACCTTCCTGAAGACCCATCACACCGGGATAGGGCCACGTGGCAAGTTTAAGCTTAGTCATCGCTATCAGCAGTCGCGCGGCATGATCGACCGGCTTTTCTTCACCGATACAGGCACCTTGACATTTTTTTAACTGCCGGGCAAAACAAGGGCGTCCCTTTGAGGTCTTTTCGAGGCCTACTACGCTTAAGCATAACTGATGTTGATCAGCCATGGTGCGGAGCGCTTTTTGGGCATCGCGTTGGTTGTGATAAAGGCCATGCAGGTTAGCCTGCTCACCAAAATCAAGGTCGTCCGCCCACGTCAGCACCGGACGCAGATGGTCGGTCTGTTGTTGCAATTGCCATGCGCACAAGGCATTGTTGCGGCGCAAACGCCGATTATGTATCGGCTGCAGGGTCTTGATAAGGATGGCTTCCTTCAGCAGCGCACCCCATTCACCCGCCGTTTCTATCCAGTCAATACGGCGTAGTTGTTGCGATAAACTCATTTCCTTGCCATGGCTGTGATCGGCCGAGAAATGTGATAATACCCGCTGTCTGATATTTGTGCTTTTGCCGATATATAAGGGTAAGTCATTTTCACCATAAAACAGATACACGCCGGGTGACGCGGGCAGATCGTCAATCAACCTGCGATCAATATGTGACGGCAGACTGGAACGTGCAACCAGTTTTTGTACGGTATCGGTGATAAGGCTTGCCGCCTGTGTTAAGTAGAGCTGCTGCCAAAATTGATGAATAAGTCGGGCATCGCCAAGCGCTCTGTGTCGGGCGGTGACGGTCAGGCCGTAGCGTTCAATCAGGCTGTCGAGATTGTGATGTTTGTACTGGGGAAACAGCGCTCTGGACAATTTGACGGTACACAACACCGCAGGCCGAAACATAAGCCCAGAGCGTTTGAATTCGTTCTTCAGAAAGCCGTAATCAAAGCGGGCATTATGGGCAATAAACAGATAGCCGTGTAACAGCGCGGCCAGTTCTTCTGCAACCGCCTCAAAACGCGGGGCCTCCGTCACCATGGCGTTGGTTATGCCGGTTAATTGTTCGATGAAGGCCGGGATGCGGGTTTGCGGCTGCAGCAACCGACTCCACTCCCGCACGCCGTGTTCATCCACCAGCACCACGCCAATCTCGGTAATGCGATCCACCAGGGCGTTGGCACCGGTGGTTTCCAGATCAACAAAGGCCAGGCGGGGTGGCGACGTTAGGATAGCGCCGCCACTGGAGGAGTCAGCGCGGCCATCAGACAACTGAGGCGTGCTTGATAAAATGCTTGATTAAGTACAGCAACTGTTCTACCGGCGTTCTTTTGTAATGCTTCATTATGTCGTCAACTTTGTTGAATACTTGATCGTGCATGTGAATTTTAGGGTGCATGGTAGTTCTCCTCGTTATAAGAATAGACTTAATGTGTGTACTTAATGTGATCGGTAACTGCGCATTTGCCCCACCAACACGCCCTGAATGGTAACTTGCTCGGGATGGTAAGACAGCGCTGTCATGTTGGCATTGGCGGGCAGCAGCAACACTTGCCCGGCGGTCTGCTCAAGGTATTTCAAGGTGGC
>CAIUYS010000523.1 GCA_903903365.1 uncultured Methylococcaceae bacterium | reverse complement strand
GGCTTTAAAAACTTGATTATTTGTACCGGTAATGAGCTGGTAAAGTGATAAAGACCGGCATTATCTCCCTCGATGTAGGCAGTCATTACGCCAAAAAAATGATCGCCCAAGAAAAATGTAAAAGTCGCGGCACGACTGACAAATTTAGATTCAATCAATCGACCACCTGCGCCCCACACTTGCTTGCGATGATCGCCCGTGCCGGTTTTACCGCCCACTGATAAGGGTTTGCCCTCAACGTCCGTGTAAATACCGTTGAGACGTCCGGCGGTTCCCGCTGCAACCACGCCAACCATTGCACCCCGCGCAACTTTAGCGATTTCCGGGGCAAAGATACGCTGACCTTTATCCGGTGTCTTGTTCATTAGCGTTTCATAAGGGGTTCCCTGAGCGTAATGCAAGCTCTCAAAGCGGACAGCTGGTAACCTGACGCCGTCATTTAATAAAATGCCGGTGAGTTCGGCCAGCGCTGCGGGTCTATCGCCTGAGGCACCTATCGATGTCGCATAAGAAGGTGTTAAGGCATCAAATGGATAGCCAACGCGTTTCCAGGCAGTATGAATTTCTTTAAAAGCCTCTTCTTCAAGCATCGTCATGATGCGTCGCTGTTGAGCGTATTTTCTATGGTTCTTAAACAGCCAACGATACACATCCTGGCGTTGCTCATAACTGGCAGCGATAACTTCTTCACGCGTCGCTTTGGGGTGCTGGGCTAAATAACCCACCAACCATAATTCCAGCGGATGAATTTTGGTAATATAACCTTGATCCTGTAAATCAAATTTCTCTGCCGAGTACTTTTCGTAAAGCGTATAGACATCTTCATCGATCAGCGCATTTTTGCCTAAATTGGCAGTAAGAAAGGTATTAAGCGCCGTCTCGTCACGATCAGGATAAATCGCCCGATACAGCATGGTAAAACGCGAAGGCTTGGCAAACACTCTTTTAGTCAGTATTGCCATGGCTTCTTCTGTGGTTTTGCCTTGGTATCTGACATAAAAACGTTGTAAATAAGTACGTCCTTCGGTGTCTGCAAAACGTTCCAGATATTCTTGGCGCTTTGGGTCATCCGGGCTTTCAAGCCAACGCGCTATGCCGTCCGGTTTATAAAGATGATGATAAACAACATCCCGCATCAAGCGAATAAAGACCAGATTGACAGAATCACGCAAGGCATCGCGCACTGACATGATTTTATTATTTTCATCTTCAGTGAAGTTATTAAAATGATGAAGACCGCCACCGGTAAAGAAATACTCGCCAGGTCCGGCTGAATAACGTCTGTCCAGCGCCAGATTAAGCAAATCCTCCAGATTGATTTTGGGTGACAGCTTTAACTGTTCTATGACCCATGCTGATAAATAGTCACGGGAATGCAATTCAATCTTGCTGAGTTCTTGTGCAGGACGCTCTTTATACTGCTGATAAATATCAGTAACCAGCTCCAGATAATGCACCATCGTTCTCAGTTTGGACGTGGAACCCAGATCCAGTCGAATGCCTTCGTTAATATCAAGTGGTTGGTCGTAGTTATCGGTTTGTACACGCAGAAGATTACCGGTTTTGCCTCGTTCAAATAACATCAAACTGTAGACAATCGGATTAAGATCCGTGTTTTCGTTAAGCAGCCTAAAGCCCAGAATACCTGCGGCACGCGCTTGGTCGGGCTGACTGAGTTGCCGTAGCGCATCGGTAATCGCTTGCTGGGTACTGTAGTCGAGCGTGGTTTTAACCGTTAAATCAAGGCGATCCAGTTCATAATTAGACTTTACTCCCAGAACACGGGCAAGACGGCTGCGCAATACATTTTGCGTCTTTTTTTCGGTCATAAACTTGGCCGGTTCAGCGACTGACTTGGGCGGGCGAACAGCAGAGCCCTGTAAAGCCGCATCCCTCAGTGCCACACTAATAAACCCTTGATCTGACAGTAAGCGCAAATAACTATTGGTCAAGTTTTGTAAGGCTTCATAACCACGCCCCAGCAGATAGGAAGGTCTTCTTTGTGATAATAATATACTCAACACCTGCCGGTAAGCTTGTGCTTGTTGCGGGGTAATTTGATGCGGTGGTTTGAGTGCTTCAGGACTTAATAGTTTATTGATCTCGGCAAAATCAGCGCCATACCAGGCCGACAAACCATCACCCAATCCATGAACTTCACCTAATTTTGGCGTAGCGGCAAGCGGCATGGAGTTTAAATAAGAGAGCGCAATTTCTTGCCTCATTTCTAAGGTATCAGGGCCCATCAAGTAGGCACGCACCGATGCCGTACCCATTTGGCGAAATTTATCGACAATCGAATTGGTGTAGCCATTCTTTGAATGACGATACTTTTCTAACTGGGTTGCCAAGGTACTGCCACCTGGCACAGCATGGGTAGCACCCAATTTGTGCGCCATTAATTGCAGCCCGGCAAAGCCCAGACGATCCCATTCTATAGCCGGATTAACGGTAGTATGATCTTCGTTAAGTAACTCGCGATTTTCTATAAACAGCAGGGTGTTTAAAATTAACGGAGGAATGGACTTAAAATCGGGGTAGCCATAAGCAGGATAGACCGCATTAAAAACAACCTGATCGTCTTTATCGGTGATACGAAGTCCCGCCTGGGTTTTTTCATGATAGATGTTGAACAATCCGTAATCAGCCAATTCTGCCATCATCGGCGAAAAAGCGGCCTGCGAGGTCACGCTAAAACCGGATTTTTCCAAGCGCTTAATCACCTCCGGCAATAAGGTATAACCCAATCGTTCATCGTAAGGCCCGTACTCAGGGAAACGTATTGAGGTACTGGGGCCCGAAGCCAGTTTAAAGCTTAATTGTTCACTGATTGCAGAAAGATACCGCGCCTGATAGTGGGAGGTTTGAACCTCATCTCGCACAAGCTTGGTAATAACAAATCCAATAACGATCAATACGACAACAATGTACACCGCTAAAAGCCGGTGAATGACTTGACTAAATCCTTGCATGATTAGCCATTCCCATTAAAAGGTAAGAACAACTGACGGGAGCTGTTCAGGAATTCTGTCTTTAACATTGATAGTAAAATAATTGTTATGTTTTGGATTGGATTGAAGTTTAAATCGACAAGCTACAAAACCATGTCGTTATAAATATAGTCATTAACTAAGTGATAATTATAGCAAACAATAACGTTAAAATTGAGTAGGCATTAGTTTATCAGTCTTTATCATCAATTTCAGGACAGGAAAATCACTGAAGTAATGACCTAAAAAAGAGCATTATGCCTGTTTTTGAAAGCCAAAAATATAATAATTGACTAGCCGAAGCCTGCTTAAGCATTCAATTACCGCTGTTTCCAGCATTGCCATTTTAGGAGCACCACGTTGTTGCTTGGCAAGTTGCCTTAAATAAGGATATGTCGGCAATGTATTTGCGGTAATATCACGCGCTATTTGCAGTTTAAAGTGTGTCTTCTCAGCCAACTTTTGATAATTTTTAGCGCTGCATAGCGCATTGTTTGCACCATAAAAAGCAGTACCTATATTCTCGGGCAATTTAATGTTTATCAGCGGTACTACTGCAGTTCTGGGAACAAAATCAGATAACGCCAAATACCCGTCCGGTTTGAGTACCCGATAAGCCTCCCTGAAAAACTGCTCACGATCCGGAAAATGAAAGATACACTCAACCGCTAAAACCACATCGAATGAGGCATCAGGATAAGGTAATTCACAGGCATTACCCTGTTGAAACTGAAGCGTATTATCCGCTAGTGGCAACGCGTTTGAGCGTGCCCTAATCAACTGACGTTCATCAAGATTTAAGCCGGTTAATTGCATACCCGTATAGTGCTCATTAATATGTGCCACTGTGCCGCCAAAACCGCAGCCGACATCCAGCACAGTCTGATCATTTTTAATATGCCCCGCCAGACAGATTTGCCGACTTAAATTCTCTGTCGCCTGTTCAAAATCCGCCGTTGATAAGTCCGCTTGCTTGGGATTTTCCCAATAACCCCAATGCACATGTCGACCAAAGCTCTTTTCTACCGCCTCATTATTGTCTTTTAAAAGCGCCAATAAATAATCAAAATAGGGCAGCTTAACTTTATCAGCATTGGCTGTATTTTGTACTGGCGGTGATTGGGTTTTATGCATGGCTTATTTTTTGGGTTCTATTACGGGTTTTTGGTGATTATTTTTTTGTGACTCTGATTCAAGTCCATTGAAAAAGTTCATTTGTAACTGACTTTCCCGAATTTAAAGTGACGATTGAGTGCCGGAAACGCCATCACGCGCTACGCCCTTCGACAAGCTCAGGACAGGCTTGGAT
>CAIUYS010000522.1 GCA_903903365.1 uncultured Methylococcaceae bacterium | reverse complement strand
TGGACATCACGCCCTTGCTCAAGCTGCGCGAAAAAATAGTGTCCACGCCTCGCTTCGTCCTGGACGTTAATCTTGGCAAGCTCGCTAAACTTATGCGTTTATTGGGTTTCGACTGTCTTTATCGCAATGATTTTCAAGACAAAGAAGTGGTCAATATCGCGGCAACAGAACACCGCATCCTACTCACCCGTGACCGTCGCCTTTTGAACGCCAAACAAATCAACTATGGCTATTGGGTAAGATCCGTTAACATCGAAAGCCAAATTATTGAGGTGTTACGCCGTTACGACCTGCGCAACTCAATTAACGCCTTTGTTCGGTGTCTGGTTTGCAACGGAAAACTGGCACCGGTTGCCAAGGCAGATATTCTGGATCGTCTTGAACCTAAAACCCAACTTTACTATGAGGTATTCCATTATTGTGTCGATTGCCAACGCATTTACTGGGAAGGATCACACATAGAAGACATGCTGCGACGCTTGGCCGGTTATCAAGCGAGCCAACATTGAAAAGGGCAGTCAAAACAGGATGCTTAAGTTCACCTCATTAAGCCGGTGCTCTACAAAATCTGCCGTCGTTAGTACCTGCTTCCTGCCCTGATTTTTTCATGATTGTTCCAGGTTAAGAACCGATACCAACTGGTTCTTAACCTGTTATCAGCAATCCTTAATGATTAACAGCGTCTTTTAAAGCCTTACCGGGCTTAAAAGAAGGGATATTTGCCGCTGCAATAGTGATTTCTTCACCGGTTTGCGGATTACGGCCTTTACGTTCGGCTCTTGCTTTAACCTCGAATGAGCCAAAACCCACCAATGCTACAGGATTTCCCGATGCCAAGGTGGTTTCAATAGTTTTAATCAAACCTTCCAGCGCACGGTTTGCGTCAGTTTTGGTTAAATTGGCGTGTTCAGCGATAGCGGCAATCAATTCAGACTTGTTCATAAAAAAGCTCCTTAAATTAAATACTTATAAAAAAATAGTGCAGTGACTTCATGGTGTCATTCAGCGCACGCTTTGCAGGGGTCAAACTTAGCCACGTCAGGTAACAAACCTAAATGTGTGGCGTTTTAGTCCGGATTGCTCGCGCATGACTGATGCGGCTTACAAACCGGTCTCTATTTTACACCGAAGCCAAGCCGTATCAATGATTGTGCCACAAAATATCGAAACTACTAACTGTGCAGCCGGACTGAGGGCAAAAAAACACCCAGGGTTATAATAGATTCCTTTCCTCTTACACGACTGAAAGTGGTCTACCGCCAATCAATAACAAGCCGTGATTCAGAACCTACCAGACTAACGACCAAGACACCCTATATCTGATTGATAAGATAGTTGTGTTAAATATAAGTGGTTTTCCGGTTTATGAATTTTTACGATAAAACACATAAAACCCGACTACTTATTGTATGATATCGTGAACTGTCAATACCGTTAATAAAGGTATTTTATAACAGGGACTTTCAGCAAATTAAGCTTTTAACTTTCTCTGTTCCAAAGCAACCAGTGCCTTCCCGTACCGCTCTTGGAAATTATTTATTGGAAAAACCATACAATCATTTTTGTAGATAACTTATAAAAAATTGATGCCATGAAATCTCGCGTTCTTTCTGTTTTTTTAATGATCTTTTTTGTCGTTACCGGTACGGCATCTGCGACAACGTATAATCTGCAGGAAAATCCAAACGACAATGTCGTCACTCAATATTCAGACAATGCCGCCTTTATAACCATTGAACAGGACGAAACCTTATTGGACGTAGCGTTGCGATTTTCGTTAGGACAAGAGGAAATCGTTCGCTTGAATCAAAAAGTGGATCGTTGGCTGGTAAAAAAAGGTGATATCGTGCGTCTGGCCAATCGACGTATACTGCCTGATACGCCCCACAAAGGCATCACCTTAAATCTATCTGAATTTCGCATATACTATTATCCACACGTAAAACCAGACATGCCTGCTCAGGTTATGTCGTATGCGAACGGAATCGGCCGACAGGATTGGAGAACGCCGTTAGGCAAGACCCATATTTCAAAAAAAATTAAAAATCCAAGTTGGTATCCTCCCGAATCGATACGACGCGAACATGCCAGGAACGGCGACCCTTTACCCCGCGTTGTGCCGCCCGGCCCCCATAATCCACTGGGTGCCTATGCGCTGTATTTGGCTGTGCATGGCTACCTCATACATGGCACCGATATCGACAAGATTTTCGGTATTGGCATGCAAATTACACACGGCTGTTTACGTATGTACCCGAATGATATTAAGGACTTATATTATAGGGTAGCCGTAGGTACTCCGGTTTATATCGTCAAACAACCCATCAAAGTGGGATGGCTGGACAACACACTTTACATCGAAGCGCATCCTGATCTGGACGGCGAAAAAATGACCTTTAGTCAGCGCCATGAGATGGCGTTAAGATTGATTAAAAAAGCCACCAACGAGGAAATGCCGGTTTTTGATCAGCAAGCCCTCGACCAAGCCTTGCAATCCCTTGATGGAGAACCGGTACCCATTTTACAAAAAGCTATTCCTCAACAAACGGATCGCATAGATCTCGACAATGTTACAGTACCTTAGGAACGTGCATGAAATAAGGCAACTGGCACCCTCCTCTGTCGTTCCCACGCGCCAGCATCACTGCCCACAATTAAGCGAAAGTTGTTTAAAAAAACGGTGTGCAACCGCTTCATCTGTTGCCTGTAAAACAGCAGTATTATATTGTTACGATGTTTAACTGTG
>CAIUYS010000521.1 GCA_903903365.1 uncultured Methylococcaceae bacterium | reverse complement strand
CTCCACGTTCAGCCAACACTTTAAAGTTTGCGCCAGCGGCTTTGAGTTGTTCTATTTCTCCAACGGGTATGCCGTAGATTCTTTCCATCACCATGACTTTCTGGCGCGTAAAAGCCCAGTAGATTTCGGGTATATAGATCAATTCCGAGTTTTCAAAATTGCGGCGCAATTTGGCGGCATTAGCGGCTTCTCTAACCAGATCCAGTTCGTCCAAAGTGGATCTTTCAAATTCTGCAACCACGTCCATGGCACGTAATCTTCTGGCATCTGACCAGAACCGTTCCGCAAAACGAGCCAATTCATAAAGCAGGCCGATGTCGGAACGAATCCGTTCTTCAATGTCGGGGCGTAATACTTTAACGATAACTTTTTCGCCCGTGTGTAACGTTGCGGTATGCACTTGGGCAACAGAAGCGGAGGCCAAAGGTGTCGGGTCAAACTCGGCAAAAGCCTCGGCAATGGACATGCCTAGTTCTTTTTCAATAATGCTGCGGGCAATTTCATTGGCAAAGGGCGGCACCCGGTCTTGCAGCTTGACCAGTTCATCTGAAATATCATCAGGCAATATATCTTTGCGAGTCGATAAAGCTTGCCCGAATTTGACATAGATAGGCCCCAAATCTTCAAGGGCACGTCTGATTCTGATGCCACGGGAATCCGCTTTGGCCTTAAGCCAATAGCTGGGGGTAATAAAAGCCAAGTAACGAACAGGGCGGAATAAATGGGTTTTTAAAACGAGTTCGTCCAAGCCATGAACGACGAGAACCCAGTTAATATGGATCAGGCGTAATACTAATTTAGGTCGGATCACGTGTTACCTTTGTTGTTAGAGGGGGACTTTGCTTTTCTTCGTGGTAAAAAATTAAAATTAATTCAGTAGCGCGTTTTCCAGTCGTTCAACCCGGCTTTGCAAGCGGTCAAAGTCGGTGCGTAGTTCATCAACCTGGGCGTAAAACAGATCAGCTTCAGGCACCGCAGGTAAGTCACGGGTTTCTTCCTGAAGAAATTCCGAGGCATTAAGTCTAAAGGTTTCAATGGACTCTTTACTCCAGTTTTGACCAGCCCGAAAAAACTGACTGATGTTATGCGCTATGGTGTCGCCCGTGTAACGCGCCAATTGTTGTTCCAGATTAATGTCCAGTTTAGCGAACAGTTCCTGAAATTTTCGACCGGTTTGCATGTCGCCTTCAATTTTAATTTCACCGGAGAAAATTGAACGCATGGGTTTTGAGCTTAGCCCCATTAAGCCAAAGGCGAAAACCGAACCGGTTAATTGCGTATCGGGTTGATCCGGACTGTAATCAAGGAGCTGAATGGAATCAGAAGTCGGACACAGGTAAATGGTTTCATTAAATGGCAAAAGAGTCACGGCAATGATTTTTCCGGACAGGGGTGCTAAAAAAACAGCACGGTTCTGATCCATCTCAAGAAATTTGTTGAGTGCGGTTTCCAGCGCACTCATTAACAAAGGTTTGATGGCCATGCTAAATTTTATAACCTCTGTGAACGGCAACAATTCCTTGCGTCATATTAAAGTATTCGCAGCGTTCAAGACCCGCATTCTCCATCATTTTTTTCAGCTCATCCTGTTTGGGATGCATACGAATGGATTCAGCCAGATAGCGATAACTTTCTTCATCCTTGGCTACAAACTTGCCAATTTTGGGCAGTAGTTTAAACGAATAAAAGTCGTATACTTTTTCTGTGATTTTATCGACAGGATGTGAGAACTCAAGAACGATAACGCGACCGCCCGGTTTTAGTACCCGGTGCATGGAGCGCAATGCGGCATCTTTATCGGTAACGTTGCGCAGACCAAAAGCGATGCAGACACAATCAAAAGTATTGTCTTCAAAAGGCAGGCATTCTGCATTGACTTGCGCATAGCGGATGTTGCCCACCAAGCCTTTGTCGATCAGTCGATTGCGACCGGTGCGCAACATCTCGGAATTAATATCAGCCAGAACAACTTGTCCTTCCTTGCCGACACGTTGTTCAAACAGTACCGTTAAGTCACCGGTTCCGCCTGCCAGATCAAGCACTTGTTCGCCTTTGCGGACATTGCTTAGTTGTACGGCGATGCGTTTCCAGATGCGGTGAATGCCCATTGACATCAAGTCATTCATAATGTCGTATTGACCCGCAACCGAATCAAATACGCCGCGTACCAGATTGACCTTGTCTTCAGTGGCGACTTGTTTAAAGCCGAAATGGGTGGTGTTGTCGTTTGTCATTAGTTATACCGTGTGTTTAGTGATGCTTTACGCTTATGTCCTGCAGCTTCCAGCTTGTTGAGGTAATTGCTCCATAATGTCTGATATTCAGAACCTAACTTGTAGAGTAAATCCCAAGTATAAATGCCACTATTATGGCCGTCGCTAAATACCGGAGTAATGGCATAATTGCCAATGGGTTTAATCTCTTTAATAGTGACATCTTCTTTATCAACCTGAAGAATCTCTTGCCCAGGTGCATGCCCGATAGCTTCTGCCGACGGTGTGTACACACGCAGATATTCATACGGCAGTTGATAGACACTGCCATCATCAAAGCTGACTTCAAGTATACTGGAAACCTGATGCAGTTTGATTTCAGTAGGCCAGGTATTGCTGGATTTTACAGTTAAGCGCATATGATATTATAAATATTGCTCAGTTATGTTGTCATGTAGGTCGGGTTAGCGATAGCGTAACCCGACATTTTGCTATTTCTAAAAAACCACCACAAACCCAACAAAGGTAAGCGATGCGTACCCTACAGTTACAAAATATAACGACTTAAATCTTCGTCTTCAGCAAACTCGGTTAAGTGTTGGTCAACATAAGCGGCATCAATAACGATCGCTTTTTCAATAAGGTCGGGTGCATTATAGGAAATTTCTTCCAGTAACCGTTCCAGCATGGTGTGCAGTCGTCTTGCACCAATGTTTTCGGTTCTTTCATTCACTTGCCAGCCCAGTTCGGCAATGCGCTGAATACCATCGGTGGCAAAGGTTAATGACACGCCTTCGGTGGCCAGTAAGGCTTCATATTGTTCAGTTAAGGAGGCATTGGGTTCTGTCAAAATGCGTACGAAATCATCCGCAGACAAGGCACTTAACTCAACGCGAATAGGAAATCGGCCTTGTAGTTCGGGAATCAGGTCGGAGGGTTTGGCAACATGAAAGGCGCCTGAAGCGATAAACAAAATATGATCCGTTTTGATGGCGCCGTATTTAGTGCTGACCGTGCTGCCTTCAACTAACGGTAACAAATCCCGTTGTACGCCTTCACGCGATACTTCACCGCCACCGCCGCCCAATTCAGAGCGCTTGCATATTTTGTCTATTTCATCCAGGAACACAATGCCGTTTTGTTCTACGGAATCTACCGCACGCAGCCTAATATCATCTTCATTAACCAGTTTGGCGGCTTCATCTTCCTTTAAGGACGCCAAGGCTTTTTTAATGGACATTTTACGTGATCTGGTTTTATCCGAACCCATGCTTTGGAACATGCCTTGTAATTGACTGGTCATTTCTTCCATGCCGGGAGGTGCCATAATTTCTACGCCCATAGGCGCAACGTGCACATCAATTTCAATTTCCTTATCATCCAGATCGCCTTCGCGTAATTTCTTGCGCATTTTTTGACGGGTAGATTCTTCCGAGTCAGACAACATGCCGGCATCCGCTCTGGGTAATAGAATATCCAACACTTTATCTTCGGCCGCATCGTAGGCTTTAGATTCAACCTTGTCCATTTCTGCTGTCCGCGTCATTTTGACGGCAGTATCGACCAAATCCCGAATGATGGATTCAACATCCCGGCCGACATAACCCACTTCAGTAAATTTGGTGGCTTCTATTTTAATAAAA
Source organism: uncultured Methylococcaceae bacterium (assembly GCA_903903365.1). Lineage (GTDB taxonomy): Bacteria > Pseudomonadota > Gammaproteobacteria > Methylococcales > Methylomonadaceae > Methylobacter_C. The sequence continues at coordinate 6,992 of CAIUYS010000521.1, read as the reverse complement.
GGTGCATTTGCCAAACGTGCCAAACGGCGGGCGATTTCGGTTTTACCAACGCCGGTAGGGCCAATCATTAAGATATTTTTGGGCGTAATTTCATCGCGTAAAGCAGAATCAACCTGCTGACGGCGCCAACGATTTCTTAGCGCGATAGCGACAGATTTTTTGGCACTGGCTTGACCAACTATGTGTTTGTCCAGCTCACTTACAATTTCTTTTGGAGTCATGTGTGTCATGCTTTTACTCGTTAGGTTCTGCGTCTAGTTCTTCTATGCGCAGATTGTGGTTGGTATAAATACAGATATCAGCGGCTATATTTAAAGACCTTTCAACAATTTCGCGTGCACTCAGGTTGGTGTTTTCAAGTAAGGCGCGGGCCGCCGCTTGGGCAAAAGCACCGCCTGAACCAATCGCCATCAAATCAAATTCGGGTTCGATAACATCGCCGGTACCGGAAATAATTAACGAGGTTCTGGCATCGGCAATGGTCAGCAATGCTTCCAGTTTGCGTAAGGCACGGTCTGTACGCCAATCTTTGGCCATTTCAACGGCGGCTCTGGTTAAATTGCCACGGTGTTTTTCAAGTTTACCTTCAAAGTGTTCAAATAAGGTGAACGCATCGGCCGTTGCACCGGCAAAACCGGCAATGACTTTGTCATGATACAGGCGGCGAACTTTACGCGCGTTGCCTTTCATGACGGTATTGCCTAAGGTGACTTGGCCATCGCCGCCAATCACAACTTTGTCGCCCCGACGAACTGAAAGTATGGTTGTTCCTCTAAACACTTTTATATCCTAAAATTACGAAATACATAATTTCAATTTTACATGGTATCAATTTAAATTGTGTGAAAAAATTCAGGAATGGCTATATCGGCTTGATAGATGGCTTGCATTTTTGTGTCAATAGTAAAATCGGGAAAAGCCGGTTATGAAAATTAAAGAGTCTGACAGGAAATAGTCTTTGTTATAAATAAGGTTGATATAAAGTGAGAAAACGTGGAAGGCGTTGATTGAAAATATCCATTAGTTAACGGACTATCCATCACCATAAATGTAGTCTGGCAAAAATAAAGCATGACAAAAGCGCCATGTAAGCCCTATCATTTTCGTTTTTTCCAGCTTGATTCGCCGTATTACTTACGGCATAAGGTTTAAAGCATGTCGATTCGTTCTATTTCACCTTTTAAATTCAGTTTGGTTGTGAGTGTTATGTTGGCTGGATGCGCACCCACACGGCAAATTGCCATTGATTATCCTTCGGCTCAGGCAAATGATCCCCAGTCTGCACAATTAACCCAGTCCCATCAATTTCAGCCGTTACCTGGTTTTCAGGTTATTGATGGCGATGATTACTACGTGCGGTTAATTTCGGATTTTGATTTTAAAGGCGATAATGCCTCAAAAAGCGGTTGCAGCAATATGACGCCTTCTTACGAGAAGGGTGATTTGTCTTCCGCGCTTATTTTTACGGTACGCAATGAGGGTCTCAAATTTAAAAATGAAGCCGCTGGTTTTTCGTATCAAGCGACATCGGGTAAATGTAATTTTAAATTTGATGCCAAAAAAATCACCCTGACCCCTTGGATGCGTCTGGATTTAGGTAAGGAAACGCTCGTTGATTATAGTTTTATTTCCAGTGCCAACAGTGATGTGGATGTGTCAGGTTTGGTCGGTGATGTGACAACGGCCAGCAATTTATTGGCGTTAACCGGTGTGGGTATGGGGGTTGCCGTAGTAGGGCAGTTTGCAGGGCAATGGGCGAAAAGCAATCCGGCAGCCACCGCCACGCCGGCGCCTAGGTCAGTAAAGCACAGTTCAGAATCGCATTCATTACCTGCTATTGTTACTTTTTCGGGTAAAACCGGTGCGCTTAATTACACTATTTTTAAAGTTTATGCCGTGGCGGAAGGGGGTATTAATCTACTGGGTTCGGATACTCAGCCGCTAGGCGAGCTAAAAATTTATCCGGAAATTATTCCGTCCTTGTTGTTAAAGACAACGTCGGAGGGTATTCCTGATGCGCGGGATTTATCGCTGGAAGAAATAGGCTACTCACCCATTAAATCGGGCACGGGTGAAGTGAAGTTGTTGCAACTGATTGAAGAATCAAAACATCCTGCCAAACCCAATTTAAAGCCCAACTGGAGTAACTACGAAGAAGTAGAAGGTAATTGCCGAAAAATAAAGCTGGTCATGAAGGATTTGGGTTTTAATAAATTTGATCGAAATGCCTTTATTTATTACTTTTTAGCCAATAACAGTGATTGGAAAAATTACAACACGCCGCCGCAAAAAGCGATGAGTGGAGAGATTAAGCTCAAAATTATGGAAGGTTATCGTAGCAAGGATTTTGGTTTGTGCCTGATGGCGGATGATTATTCGGTTATGAAAGCCATGGGCTTACCGGTCAATTTACCGGCAGACTGGAAACAGATTGAAGACTCGGGGCAGAAAAAAGAACAGTTTTTTACACCGCTTAAATCAATTGAGCGGCAACTGATTTCGGTACTTAAAAACCCCAACAAGAGCGAAATGGAGCAACAGTTGTTTCCTTTGTTGGCGACGGCTACCCATGGCGATGGCAGTGTTTTGTTGCAAAATCATTTGGGTGATTTTGGTTTGGAGAAATTATTGGCTCCGCCATCGGTGGAGCCGGTTGCCGCACCAGCGACAGTTTCTGAGCCTGCAACTGCAATAATACCCAATCCTGTCGGGGCAATCCCGCCAGCACCAGCGGTTTCTTCCCCTGTAGTTACACCTGCACCCGCACCTATTCCCGGGAGTGGTGTTATTGTTAGTGCACATCAGTTGGTACAAGTGTTTGTCGGATTATCTATTAATGAACTCAGTTGTGCCCGCACAATTTCTGATCAGCAGGGTAAGGCTGCGGCTAATGGAGGTATTTTGTTATTTACCACTAAAGAGGGCAGTCCACGCGCTAAAGGCGGAGCAATGGAATTTGAATTTTCGGGCGGAAAAATTAACCGCATTGCCTTTCAGTTGCCCTCTTATCGGGATTTTGAGCAGGATGTGCTGGATCATCCAGAGGTCGGTGGCTGTCGAATTGACCCGGCTTTTTTGAATAAATTACATTAGAATTGACAGGGTATTAAATATAATCCATACTTTTTGTGCAGTAAATAATTATAAAATAAAACACAGGAGAAATGTATGGCTTTAATTACGTGGACAGCGGCTCAATACGGTACAGATGTTGCTTTTGCAGATGACGAGCATAAAATCTTGTTTGATAAACTTAACAAGTTATATGATTTGGCAACGAGTGGTGCCGCCCGTTCTGCAATAGGGTCGCAGTTGGATGATTTAATTGCTTATGTTGTGGGCCATTTTGCCCATGAAGAAAAAGAAATGCTGGCAAAAAACTATGCGGGCTATGATCGTCACAAAGCAGAGCATGTCGCATTGATAGGTATTTGCGGGGGCTTGCAAACCAAGTTTCATGCCGGTGAGGCAGACGTAACTGAAGAAGTGGGGCAAATGGTTAAAGGTTGGTTGGATAGTCATATCCCTACTTTTGACAAAGCTTATGCTGAAGCATTAAATAGTTAACCCCAGTCTTCTTTTAACAAAAAAGGCTTGTGGCTTCTTGAGTCACAAGCTTTTTTTTTGCGTCAAATAAAAATCATCACAAGGACATCTGGTATAGAAAGGCATCATAGGTTAAAATCGTTTCGTTTTTTGTGATAATTATTACGTAAAGGGATTGAGACGGCTTTTTTTTGTGTCTTGAAATTACGAAGCGATATAACACTTACAAGAGTTTATAACTACTATCGAAAGGGGCTGCTCCGTGAACAAAGCAAAGCAACTATTCGCAGGTCTGATCTTAATGGCTTTAGGGCTAGGAGCAGCGCAGGCGGACTATACGCTCAATTTAATGAAAGGGGTCACAAAAGTCAGTAATGACATTTATGATCTGCACATGTTAATTCTATGGATTTGTGTTGCCATAGGTGTTGGTGTGTTTGGTGCCATGTTCTACTCGATTTATCATCATCGTAAATCAAAGGGACATGTAGCGGCACAATTTCATGAAAATACTACCGTTGAAATTATATGGACGATTATTCCAACCTTGATTTTGGTTGGGATGGCTATTCCGGCAACAAAAACCATGTTGGAATTAAACGACGTTGAAAAGTCTGATATGACTATTCAAGTAACGGGTCGCCAATGGTATTGGGACTATAAATATTTGGATAGTGATATTCATTTTGAAAGTCATTTGGATGAAGCAAGTGAGAGAGCGCATAGAACAAAGGGTGCTGATCCACGTTCCGTTCCTCATTATTTGTTAAACGTTGACAAGCCCTTGGTGATTCCGGTCAAGAAAAAAGTGCGCTTCGTCTTGACCTCTGCGGATGTTATCCATTCTTGGTGGGTACCTGATTTGGGTTGGAAAAAAGACGCTAACCCCGGCTTTATCAATGAGGCCTGGACTTCTGTCGATAAAGCGGGTACTTATCGAGGCCAATGTACCGAGTTGTGCGGTAGGGATCACGGTTTTATGCCTATCGTAGTGATTGCTTTAGAGCAGCCTGAATACGATGCCTGGGTTATAAAGACGCTGGAGCAGCAAAAACAAAAGCCGGATTTAAGTGATCAAAGTAGCCAGCAGTTAATGGCGCATGGTGAGTCGGTCTATTTAAAAAATTGCGTCGGCTGTCATCAGATTAACGGTGCGGGCGTTCCCGGTTTAATTCCTGCTTTAACCGGTAGTGCCATAGCGACAGGAAAATGGGAGTCTTTAGACGGCTTCTTACGTGCAGGTACTTCAAAAATGCCAAAATTTGACAAATTGAATGGTAAGGAATTTGCAGAATTGATGACCTATGTTCGTAATAACTTGGGTAACAAAGTCGGCGATGAATTACAGCCTAAGCAAACTGCACTTCCTGATGATGATGACTAAGTCTCCGATACTGCTGTCGACTCACTCTTTTTTAACTATTTTCGAGGTATAAAGTATGTCTGCTGTCGTAGATGAACACGATCATCATGCTGATGATCATCACGATCACGGTCCTGCCAAGGGGCTGTTAAGATGGATTACTACCACCAATCATAAAGATATTGGTACGATGTATTTGGTGTTTGCGCTGGCCATGTTTTTTGTTGGCGGTGCCATGGCCATGGTTATTCGTGCTGAATTATTTGAACCGGGTTTGCAGTTTGTAGATCCTGCGTTTTTTAATTCAATGACCACCATGCATGCATTGGTTATGGTGTTTGGTGCTGTTATGCCGGCCTTTGTTGGTTTGGCTAACTGGCAGATTCCTCTGATGATTGGTGCGGCGGATATGGCTTTGCCGCGCATGAACAACATGAGTTTCTGGATGTTGGTTGCGGGTGTGTTATTGCTTGCAAGTACCTTGTTTATGGAAGGCGGAGCGCCTAATGGTGGCTGGACTTTATATCCACCGTTGGTGTTGCAACCGATTACGGTTGGTAAAGCCTTGCCGTTCGCCGTTTTCTCGGTGCATTTGCTGGGTATTTCATCCATTATGGGTGCGATCAACATTATCGCGACTATTTTCAATATGCGTGCACCTGCCATGAAAATGATGGATATGCCATTGTTTGTTTGGACCTGGTTGATTACCGCGTTTTTGTTAATTGCTGTGATGCCGGTATTTGCCGGCGCAGTGACCATGTTGTTAACCGATAAGTTTTTCCACACCAGCTTCTTTAATGCAGCCGGTGGTGGTGATCCTGTGTTGTATCAGCATATCTTCTGGTTCTTTGGGCATCCAGAAGTTTATATCATGATTTTGCCAACGTTCGGTGTCGCTTCAACCATTATTCCCGTGTTTGCGCGTAAACCTTTGTTTGGTTACGCCTCGATGGTTTGGGCGACTGGTTCGATTGCTTTTCTGTCGTTTATTGTTTGGGCGCATCACATGTTCACGGTTGGTATGCCTATCGCCGGTGAATTGTATTTTATGTATGCCACCATGATTATTGCGGTACCGACTGGCGTTAAAGTGTTTAACTGGACAGCGACCATGTGGAAAGGTGCAATGACCTTTGAAACACCGATGCTGTTTTCCATAGCCTTTGTGGTTTTATTTACCATGGGTGGCTTTACCGGCTTGATGATGTCTATTGCGCCCGTTGACTTTCAGTATCACGATACTTATTTTATCGTTGCCCATTTCCATTACACCTTGGTGCCTGCATCCATCTTTATTTTGATGGCCGCAGGTTATTTTTGGTTGCCTAAATGGACGGGGCACATGTACAACGAAAAAATCGGTCAGCTGCATTTTTGGTTGTCTGTGATTTCTGTAAATATCTTGTTTTTCCCTCAGCATTTCTTGGGACTGGCTGGTATGCCACGTCGTATTCCCGATTATGCCATTCAGTTTGCTGACTGGAACATGATTTCAAGTATTGGTGGTTTTATATTTGGAGCCAGCCAGTTGCTGTTCCTGTATATCGTTATTGATACGGTTAGGGGCGGTACCGGCGAAAAAGTAAGCGATGAGGTTTGGGAAGATGCTGGCAAGCACGGTCTTGAATGGACCCTGCCATCACCGGTTCCTTATCATACTTGGACAACACCACCGACTAGTGCGCCAACCGAACACGTTCTGGACTCACATTAAGGTATAAAAGATACATTGCCGGACTCAATGTCGGTAATGTATCGATTAACAAATGACTATAAAAAATAAAAACATTTTAACGGCAGTGGTTTTGGTAGCAATCGCCTTGATTCTTTATATGTTTGCTGTTGCGCAAGCTGTCACTTCATGAGCGATAATGTCAGCAAGAAAAACCTTAAGCTGGCGCGAACGTTGCTGTTGGTTGCCGTGGCCATGTTTGGCTTTGGTTACGCATTGGTACCCATTTACGATGTTTTGTGTGAATGGAAATGGATAGAAAGAGATAGGCCTGATGATATTAAAAAAGTCCCGGAAGTTGCTTATAAAGTCGATTTGAGCAGAGAAATTACCGTAGAATTCATGACG
>CAIUYS010000520.1 GCA_903903365.1 uncultured Methylococcaceae bacterium | reverse complement strand
CGTTTGAAAATATTCATAGTTGAGCAACTCTTGATTTCATCCCCGCAGCCAGACAGGCCGGTAATGCATCAGTTCGGTATTCTCTCACGAGTTAAGAAAGCCCGGATCCACTAACACAGGCCGCTTAATAAGCCGTTCACTGCCCTATAGCGGTTGGCTGGAATTGGCCGTACTGATTCTGTTGAATAGAAAAATCATATTATTTTCGGGCATAAGATAAGTATATTCCAATAGATAAATGAGTCTGAAAAAGGGAAAAATAAATTCTTATAACTCAGCCGCTTTTTAGGTCTCGTTCATTAATTGTTTTAAATAATTTTGAGCGTTCTTTTTGTAGTTGTTCAGCAGCCTGATCATCTGTTTGATTGAGAGCGACTTTATCCAGTATTTCAAAAGTGATGTCAGTTTTCAAGTACTTTATGGCATTATCAATGGATTTTAATTTGTCATAAGGTGTCATCATAGCTTCATAGGGATAAGTTTTCTTGTCCTTACCTTTGCTGTCGGTAATTGTTTTAGGGAAAAAACAGGGTCGATGGTAATTGATATAAGGGAACAGTGTCTTGTGATTGAACTCATTGATTAAGGATGCCCAGCGCTGTGGGATATGCGCATAACCAAACAGTTTCCTGATCACCGAACCATTTTTACTTTCAACCAAAGCATTGTCGTTGGACTGCCTTGATCGGGATTTGGTAAATTCAATCAGCAGTTTTTCCAGTAACGCAGCCACTTTGTAGTTAATGTACTCCGAACCATTATCTGAATGGAAGCCTTGAATAACAAAGGGAAAACAATCCAGCAGTTGTTCAATAACCGGCATCAAATACTGTTCACTGATTTTCTCAACGGTACACACCACCTCGAATTGAGTCACCTCATCAACGGCATTAATATGATAGACGCCTTTTTGCTTGTCCTGATCGCCCTGATGAACCGTATCAATCCGAATAAAACCAGGCTCACCATTGGCGCGTGGCTTTTTTCTTATCCCAATAAGCGCGACCTTGGGTCGTGTTTTTTCAAACGTGTAGCGTTGCCGCAAATAACATTTTGATTTTCTAAGGTTGTACAAATGCGCAACCGATATGCCCGCTAATCGTTGGTATTGTGTTTGTTTGAAAATGGTAAGCGCACGTTCGCATAGTTTTTTAGTGGCAGGCCCACTAAGAGTGTTGTGCCGCTCATCAAGCGCAGCCAGCAGGCGAATATCTTCAGCGGTATATAAACGTTCAAAGCCCTGGTAAATACGCTGTTGCCGTTCAATTATGCCCGTGTCGCAGTATTGCTTAATCAGACGTGTGAGCTGCTGCCTTGAATAATCGGTAATTTTAATAAGAAAACACACAACCACACCTTTGGATGCTTTATTCAGCGAGGGATATCTGAATTTAACCAGTGTCCGCTGTATGTCTCGGTATATTTCTTTCTTGTTACTGGCAACCAGAAAAGCGATGGACTGAGTGCCGGTTAAAAATTGTTCCAATTGCTCGATTGTTTTTAGATCGTTTATATTCATGATTAGATTCATCCTTCTATCATGAACGAGATTTAAGCGTTTGTCAGACTCATTTTCCGTTAGAAATACAGTGCTCCTTCAGACTCATTTAGCATTGGAAGAGGCTATCAATTGCAGCTAGTCATAATGACAGCTATAATCTGTTCAAAAACGTCAAGAGCTATGTGTACTGGTCGGGTAGTGAGTACACGGCCAATCTAAACCGCGCGTGGGACTTCGATACCTACAATGGCTCCCAGGGCTTCAGCGGTAAGGGTAACCAGTTCTACGCAT
>CAIUYS010000519.1 GCA_903903365.1 uncultured Methylococcaceae bacterium | reverse complement strand
GTATAAAGTGCGTGTCTTATTTAGACCGCTTGGTGGTATTAAACACAAAACTGGAAACGACTTTGCGGTTATCAAACTTAATCACCAAGTCTTCGGCGCTGTGGTCACTAAACAGGCTGTATTCATAGTTACCATAGGTCCAGGTTTTTTTGCCATCTTCTATACCGGTTCTCCAGGGCGTGCCGAAGGTTGTATAAATATCGTTCTGGGTAGTTTTCCCGATGTTAATGGTCGATATTTGACCGGCTGGAAATTCATGACCTACCGTTGCGCACCCTGAAGTGAGCAAGAGCATGGATGCCGACAGGCACAGACCCGTTGTGCGCAGTAATTTAACGGGGTATTTAGTACAAAACAGTGCAGTTTTCATTGATTGGGAACTCTTTAATATTGGTAAGGCGCTTGGATTGCCAGGATTTTTCAGTGCATTGTATCTTATATCCAACACAATTAGGGGGTATTTTCTGCCAGCTTGGAGTGGTTCTGTGCAATTAGCAGATAGACCGCAGGGACTACAAATAGCGTAAACAAAGTACCGATGGCGATGCCGGTTGCTATAACCAAACCTATATTAAAACGCGATACGGCACCCGCGCCGGTTGCGAAAATAAGCGGCAATACACCCAGCACCATGGCGGCGGTCGTCATTAAAATAGGGCGTAACCGGATACCGGCTGCCGTCTCTATCGCTTCACGTTTGGACATGCCTTCTTTTTGCTTGATATTGGCAAACTCGACAATCAGGATGCCATGTTTACTGATTAATCCCATCAGGGTGACCAAGCCGACTTCGGTATAGATGTTAAGCGTTGCGCCGCCGATACCCAAGGCAATAAAAATAAGTGCTCCGGCGATGGACATGGGGACGGATACCAAAATAATCAGCGGGTCACGGAAGCTTTCAAATTGCGCGGATAACGCCAGAAAAATAATGATTAAAGCAAAGCCAAAAGTAAAAATAAAACCGCTGGACTCATTAACCAGTTGGCGTGACTGTCCGGCGTAGTCTATCGAGTAGCCCGGCGGTAATGTTTTTGCGGCGATTTCTTTTAATGAATTAATTGAATCTCCCAACGTAACGCCAGGAAAAGGCACGCCGGAAACAACTGCAGCGTTTAATTGCTGAAAGTGATTCAATGATTGCGGTACCGTTTTGGTGCTGATGGTCGCAATGGTGGATAAGGGAACGGAGGCGCCGTTAGCTGCACGGATATAGTAGTTAAGTAACTGGTCCGCATTAAGCCTGGAGGTTTGCTGGATCTGGGGAATGACTTTGTAGGATCTTCCGGTCATACTAAAATAGTTAACATAACCACCGCCCAGAATGGAGGCCAGAGACGAGCCGACATCCTGCATACTGAGACCCAGCAGCGCGGTTTTATTACGGTCGATTTCTACTTGTGATTGCGGTTTATCGACTTTTAAATCCGTGTCGAGAAAGATAAACATGCCGCTTTTTTGCGCTTCCTGCATAAATTGTTGGGTTACGGTGTTTAATTGGTCAAACGATTCAGTCGTCCCGATTACAAATTGCATGGGCAAACCGCTACTGCCGGGCAGTGGCGGTGGTTGGAAGGCGGCGACACGAACACCGGCAATTTCATTCATTTCATTCTGAATGATGGGTTGCAGTTCAGTGGCCGTTTGTGTCCGCTCATCCCAGGGTTTTAGAACAGTACCGGCGATGGATTGGCCGGGCACATTCAGTTGAAACACGTGATCGGTTTCCGTGTGGGTCATAAATTTTTTAAAAACCTGTTCCGCATAAACCAGGCGTTGTTGAAGCGTGGCATCCGGTGCCGATGTTGACATGGTGATAATGACGCCTTGATCTTCCTGCGGCGCGAGTTCTCGATTGGAGCTGGTATAAAGAAAGTAAATGCTGGCGAGTATGATGACCGCAAAGGTAGCGGTCACGGGTAAAAAGTTAAGTGATCCGTGCAATGTACGCGAATAAACACGTTGTATTGCAAAAACCTTACGGTCGATAAAGTCGACGATACGCTCTTCCCAACCTTCGCGGTTGTGGGTATGAGATTTAAGCAAGCGGGAACACATCATCGGTGACAAGGTCAGAGCCACAATGGCGGAAACGGTTACCGCCGCGACTACTGTAAATGCAAATTCCGAAAACAAGGCACCGGTCAGACCGCCTTGAAAGCCGACGGGGACATAAACGGCGATTAACACGATGGTCATGGCGATAATGGGGCCTGTCAGTTCCCGCGCTGCCAGCAGTGAAGCCGGAATCGGTTGCATGCCGTCTTCAATATGTCGGTTGACGTTTTCGACGACAATGATGGCATCATCAACGACCAGCCCAATGGCCAGAACCAAGGCCAGCAGCGTTAATAAATTAATGGAAAACCCCAGCATCAACATGATGGTAAAGGTGCCGATCAGGGACAGCGGTATTGCTATAACCGGTATCAGCACTGAACGTGGCGAACCCAAAAAGGCGAACACAACCAAGGTCACAATCACTAACGCTTCGAGCAGGGTATGGATGACTTCATGGATAGAGCTATCAACAAATTTTGTTGAGTCATAAACGATTTTGGCACTGATGCCTTCCGGCAGTTGAGCCTGAATATCAGGAAAAACTTTACGCACCCGTTCGATCACTTCAAGCAGATTGGCGCTTGAGGCCACCTGCAGCCCAACATAAACGGCCTTGTTGCCATCGAAGGAAACGCTGGCTTCGTAATCATCAGCGCCCAAGGAGACATTGGCGACATCTTTTAACCGAATGATTGCGCCATCTTTTTGCTTGATGATTAACTGCTCAAATTCTGCGACTGAATGCAGGCTGGTTGATGCCGTCAGATTGACTTGTACCATTTGACCTTTGGTGGTGCCAAGGCCTGCGATAAAGTTGTTTTTGGTCAAGGCGGCGCTGACATCGGAGGCGATGAGTCCATAGGCCGCCAGTTTGTTGGGGTCTAACCAGGCGCGCAGGGAAAAGTTTTTACCACCCAGTAACTCGGCGGTCTGGATACCTTCCACGGCCTGTAATCGGGGTTGTACCGAACGGATCAAATAATCGGTGATATTGTTGGCAGGCAAGGTTTCGCTGGAAAAGCCGATATACATGGCATCAATGGTTTCACCGATTTTTACACTCAAAACCGGCGTTTGCGATTCTGGCGGTAATTGATTAAGTACGGCATTCACCTTGGCATTGATTTCTGTCAAGGCCTTATTGGGATCATAATTGAGTCGCAGATTGGCGGTTATCGTACTGACACTGTTTTGGCTGGTCGACGTTATGTAGTCGATGCCGTTAGCCTGTGCGATGTTGTTTTCCAAAGGCGTGGTGATAAAACCCGCGATAATGTCCGGATCAGCGCCGTAGTAAGCGGTGGAGACGGTGACTATGGCGTTCTCGGTACGTGGATATTGCAATACGGGCAATTCACTAAGTGCTCGCAAACCCAATACCAACAGCATCATGCTGACTACCGTTGCCAGGATGGGCCGGCGGATAAAAATATCGGTAAAATTCATGGCTGATTATTGGTCTTTGGGTTGCGGAGTAGCGTCGTTGCTGGGTTGAATTGAATTATCAACAATAACCGGTGAACCGTTGCGTAGTTTAATCTGTCCGGTAGTCACTATCGTTTCGCCTTCATTAACACCGGTCAGGATGGCGATTTGGTCACCGCGCGTATCACCGGTGGTCACAAAGCTTTGTTTGGCAATCAGCTTGGGTTTGCCTGTTTCGTCCTGTCCATTGGTATCTACCCGATAGACAGTAGAGCCGAAGGCGTTAAAGGTGATGGTTGTGCGCGGCAGCGTGATATAGCGATGTGCCAGTCCGGTTGCAATATTAACGGTGGCATACATGCCGGGCAGTAGCTTGTTATCGGGGTTATTTAGCGTGGCTCTTACCTGAACATTACGTGTGTTGATATCAACTTTGGGATTGATGACGGTAATGTCGCCGGTAAAGGTTTGCGCGGGATAAGCGTCCGTTTTAAGGGTAACTTTTTGGCTGATTTTTAGTGATTCCAAGGCTTGCTGTGGCAGAAAAAAGTCCACAAATAAAGTGTCCAGAGCCTGTAAGGTGCTGATTGCGGTGCCGGCCTCAAGATATTGCCCCACATCCACCAGTCGAATGCCCAAGCGACCGGTAAAGGGCGCAAGAATAAGCTTTTTGTTGACCAGTGCCTGCTGTTGGCCAACATTGGCAAGAGCCACATCAAGGCTTGCTTTGTCTATGTCCAGCGTTTGCTTGCTGATGGCATTGACGCTAAATTGTGCCTGATTACGACTGTAAGTTATTCGGGCCAGTTGTGCGCTAGCTTTTAGCGATTCCAGTTTGGCAATCTCGTCATAGGCGCGTAGTTGCAATAAAGGCGTCCCGACCTTTACATTATCACCTTGTTTGAAGTAGATTTTTTCTACAATACCCGCTACCTCGGCGCTCATGTTGGCACCCTGAACTGCTTGCAGGCTGCCGACTGCTTCCAGTTTTGGCGACCATTCCAGAGTGTTGGCGGTGATGGTGGAAACGGTTTGCAGCGGCACGCCTTGAGACGACATATATTCTTTGATCATGCGCCCCTTGAAGCTAATGAAACCAAAAATAGCCCCAAGTATTAGGCCGACGACGATGAGCATAATGAT
>CAIUYS010000518.1 GCA_903903365.1 uncultured Methylococcaceae bacterium | reverse complement strand
GGCGATTCTGATCAGCGTTATTGAAACCTGCCGTATTCGTCAACAGTCGCCGTGGATTTTTTTGGCGGCGGTAATTCGTCAACGGCGGGCGGGATTTTCTGTACCCAGACTTCCTTTGGTTAAGGGGTCTGAATAATTACAAATATATCACTTCAGAATATACTTTAGTTCAGAATGTACAAAATAAAACTGAATAATTTGTATATTTATCAATTAATTGCATTATTAATAATAAAAAAAGTCAAATGCCACCATTAAGCCCATTTAAAAACTCATAAATTTTTTAGATATTGTTTGCCAGCCAATTATGATGTACGCTTATCCTGATCTATCAATTAATTTTGCCGAGGCAATATTTGATGCAATTGAAACCCACTTTTTTATAGAGCTTGCTACGGATAATTGCACAAGATCCTTATACACTGAGAAAAGGGTGGCCTGATCTAACCTTAGTTCAAGGAGATGAGGTTAGATTTATCGAAGTAAAAACCACAGATAAACTACACGAAAGCCAATAAGTTACACTTTCTGTAATACGAGAGTTACTACCATTTCAATTTAGCGTCTGTAGGATACGAAAATAGTATCAATGTTTGACTAAAAATTTTATATGCAAAAAAGCCAAACATCAGGTAGGCCTGCGTTTTCATGTCTTTTAGCAAAAGATTATTCCTGAATGGTGTCAGGTTTTGCTCTGTATAGTGGGACTTTTGCGGGGGCAAGTCGATCACTTTGTCCGTTGATAAAGAAAAAGTATTTAAGCTGATGGCAAAAACAGTCGAATTGTTTGTTTTGTCGTGCATTCTGCGTATTTAATAAATAAAAAAATAGCCTGACGTTTTTCCCGTCTGGCTATTTTTTTGCGCTAAAGCAATAATGCTTTATTTCATCATGGATTTTTTAAATTTCTTATCTAATTTGTTATTGGCATCCTGGGATAATTGTGCCGCCCGATTGGCGGATGCTTCAGCGGTTTCTGCTTTTGCAGCCGCATCCGCCGAGGTCGCTTGTGCACTGGCTGCATCAGCTGACGCTTGTTTAACAGACGTATCCAAGCCATTAACTTGCGACTGTAAATTTTCCACATCTGAAGTGGTTGCACAAGCGCCAAGCAGGCTGAAAGCCATTGCGACCATTGATAATTTTATTACTTTTTGCATATTATTTTTCCTTAAAGCCAGGTTATTACTACTTGGTATGGTGTTGTTAAAAGCATCCGATATCATTTAAACCGAGTGGCATGATGTAGGTTGTCTTAGTTAAAGTCAGGTATCATAAAAGTCATCGCGCTCGCGTTATGGGCAAGTTGCTATAACGGCATCCATATTACAGGGGCAAGATGAGGGGAAACCGGTCGGTTTGATTAAGATTGGATGAAGACAGGAATGATTTTGTGAGCTTTAGCCACTCACTGATTTAATTAGTTTCATCGAGTTAAAAAATAAGTGTGAATGCCAAGATGGTGTGATGACTGTTTATTTACCAGACCTCTTATTAAGGCTGTAAAGTTGGCCGTTGTTTTATAATGAGGGGTGAGAAGGTATAATTTCTTACCTATAATGAAATATTCAATTTAACTAATGCCAATAAATATAATTTCCCTGAACCATGCCAGCTTTATTGTTGCTGATATCAATATATCACGAGAGTTTTATTGTGAAGTTTTGGGGTTGCAGCAAGTCGAGCGGCCGGATTTGGGTTTTCCGGGTGTATGGATACAATTAGGTGAGCAGCAACTTCATTTATTGGAATTGCAAAATCCAGACCCGACAACAGGGCGGCCTCAACATGGTGGACGTGATCGTCATGTTGCCTTAAATGTATTGGCACTCGCGCCAATTCAGGATGCCTTGAATCAAGCAGGTGTTGTTTATACCATGAGTATATCCGGTCGAAGAGCGCTTTTTTGTCGTGATCCGGACGGGAATACCTTGGAATTTATAGAGCAGGCTTAATTGATAGGGGTTGGCTATCCGGTTTTACAGGGCAGTTAATTATTTAAAAAATCCATTATAACCATAATAAATAAGCGGAGAACTAAATGACAGTTAGTGTTGATGATTTTAAAAAGGCGTTGCAACTTTGGGCCAGTGGTGTCAGCGTGGTGACTACAAGCTCTGAGAAGTTCGGCGCTCAAGGCATGACAGTAACGGCATTTACCAGCGTTTCAGTTAATCCGCCGCAGGTGTTGGTTTGTATTAACGACTCTGCGGATACTGGCGCAGGTATTGAGGAAAGTCAGTCTTTTGCCGTGAATATTTTAAATGCTGATCAACAAGACCTTTCCAATCAATTTGCCGGCGGTACCAGCCAACAACAACGATTTGAAAATACGGACTGGAAAGCCGGTATAACGGGCGCACCTATTTTGAATAACACCTTGATGTCTCTGGACTGTAAAGTGGTTGAAAAAGTCTTGGCGGGTACTCATTGGATCATCATAGGCGAAGTTCAGGATTGCGTGTGTCGTTCCGGCGAACCGCTTTTGTATTATCGTGGCGCTTATCGACAACTTGGCAACGATTAACATTTTTGTAATTATTCGGTCTATAAAAAATAGAACACGGATGAGACGGATTTTACTGATTGACACGGATTGGGACTAAAAATAAAAAAATCCGTTGAAATCCGTCCAATCAGTGTCATCCGTGTTCTATGATCGAAGCCGGTATGTATTGATTAGTTAGTTAACATTTTTAAACAGGAAATACTTTTAATGCGCGTATTCAGTCAGTTATCTTTTTTTTATACAGTCATGTTGTTAAGTGCCACTGTTCGCGCTGAAGTTGCGGATGAAAAGCTGATGATCGGTTCTTTTTCATCGGGATCGCTTGATCATTGGGAAGCCAGGGAGTTTAAAGGCAAGACTGACTATCAGTTGGTTGATCTTGCCGGTACCCAAGTATTAAAGGCCGAAAGTACAACCAGTGCTTCCGGCCTTTTTAATGAGCAGCGCATTGATTTGCAAAAAACACCGGTGATGAACTGGCGTTGGCACATCAAAAACCGGCTTGGCAACGATATTAATGAACAGGAAAAATCCGGTGATGATTATGCTGCCAGAATTTATGTAGTTGTTAATGGCGGCGTGGCTTTCTGGGAAACCAAAGCCATCAATTATGTCTGGGCCAGTACTTCACCGGTTGGTAAAGTTTGGCCTAATGCTTATGCGTACGCTGGGGCTAATGGCAAAATGACGATGATTGCACTTCGCTCATCAAGCGATCAAACCGGCACTTGGTATTCAGAAAAGCGCAATATTCTTGCCGACCTTAAACACCAGTTTGGGGAAGACATTCGCTATATTGATGCGGTTGCCATTATGACCGACACGGATGATTCGCACGGCAAAGTAACCGCGTATTACGGCGACATTTACTTCAGTACCAACTAATCCCTTATGCACGGAACCTTAGCTCATCTGGAACACACTGATTTTCCTGCGATTAACCGGCATGCGCTGGAAATATTGCAGGTTAATCTGGGCTATTTGTGTAATCTGAGTTGCACCCATTGTCATGTTAACGCGGGACCTAAGCGTACCGAATTAATGGCTAAGGCCACTGTTGATTTGGTTCTGGATTTTATCAAAAAAGAAAATATTCATACGCTGGATTTAACCGGTGGTGCGCCGGAAATGAATCCGCACTTTAACTATCTGGTAACGAAAGCTCGGGCAATGGATGTTACCGTTATTGACCGTTGCAATCTGGTTATTCTTGAAGAACCCGGCTTTGAAGAGATGGCCGAATTTCTTACTGCCAATAAGGTGGTGGTTACTGCTTCGTTACCTTGTTATCTTGAAGATAACGTTGATAAACAACGGGGTAAAGGCACTTTTAATGCCAGCTTGTCAGCGTTAAAAAAATTAAACAGTTTGGGGTTTGGTCAAGCCGATAGTCCGTTGCAGCTTAATCTGGTTTTTAATCCTCAAGGTATCAATCTGCCGCCAGAACAAAAAGCCTTGGAAAAAATCTATAAAGAACATTTGCAAGCAAACTATGGCATCGTTTTTAATAAACTGTTTGCTTTAACCAATCTACCCATTCAGCGTTTTGGCAATATGCTGATTAGCAAGGGTTTGTTTAATGATTATATGCAATTATTAAAAGACAACTACCGCCAAGAAAATTTGTCGGGCGTTATGTGTCGTAATACCTTGAGCGTGGATTGGCAGGGTTTTGTTTATGACTGCGATTTTAACCAGATGCTGCAACTGCCTTTGGGGGCTAATCCGGCCAGTAAAACACATCTAAGCGAGTTAATAAATACTTCCTCATTACTTGATTCCCCCATCACCGTGCGTCAGCATTGTTATGGCTGTACAGCGGGGCAGGGCAGTAGTTGCGGGGGCGCTTTGGATTAAAATGCCTCCAAGATTTTCTTTCAAGTTCTAATTAAGTCAATCCATAAAAGCACTAACTGTCCTATAAGGGTTACCGCTACAATAAATGCTATTCTTCCTGCTATTGCAATAAAAGGTACCTTATAAAATCTTATCATTTCTGTTATTTTGAGAATGATTTTATTTTTTCTAAAAGTATCGTTATCAGATTTTATGTGCAGTAAATTTCCCCAGTTTGCCATTTTCATACAGTCTCCTGGTTTATCAAAATTCAGACGTTTTCGGCAACGTCGAAGTCTTAAATAGTAAACCGCTCAAAGCGGGTATGTTATGTGTCGACTAAAGTGGGTCACCTGAAAAATTCTTTATAAATAGTTAAGGTAATATGTCGATCTTATTTAAAAGATAGTTGACGCCGAACAGGAATGCAATATATTGAAATGATATTTGATGTTCCCGCGCCGTTCAAGAACCTATGTGCTACTCGCCAAAAGTAAATAATGCCAAGCACAATTGCAGCCATATTACATCGACGACAGTACGGCAATCTTATATTGCGCAAACTTGCGTGCTCGAGCATCAATATGTCGTTGAAATAGGCGAGATTTTAACACTGATCCCGGCTGTTTTTCCAAGCTTAAAAACTTGAACATCGAGTATAATTCTAAAAACGGTGATTGATCCACTAATTTAGTGGACGCACTGATTTTTCAAGAATAATAATAACTTTAACAAGGAATCAAAATGACCGTAGAAGCCGGTGTTTTAGAACGCTATTCAGCAGGTGCAGAATCAATACAGGCCGATTTGTGCTGTCCGGTAGATTATGATCAGGAATTACTGACCTTACTGCCCCAGGAAATTATTGATAAAGATTATGGC
>CAIUYS010000517.1 GCA_903903365.1 uncultured Methylococcaceae bacterium | reverse complement strand
CTTCAAAATTAAGTTGTTAAGTTAATCAAGATTCCATTCATGTATAAATGCTTGATAGAATCTCAAATCCTGAACTGTCGCTCCCCGTTGAGTGACCAGTGCAGATGCAAAGGCTTGCGCTCTTTTCATCGTTACAGATAATGACCAGTCCCGCTGCATTCCCAGCAACAACACCGCAGAAAAAGCATCCCCAGCGCCCACTGTATCAACAATAGTCAAATTTCCAGCCGGGGTAACTTCAATAAACTCGCCTACATTATTAAGCGCCATAGCGCCCGAACTGCCACATGTAACAATCAAAACATCGAGACTATGTTGAGTCAAAAACAAATGCATGGTCTCTTGCAACGTGTTTTGTCGCGGTGCCAATTGCTTTAACTCTTCATGATTAAGCTTGACCCAATTGGCTTTGCTCAGCCACTGCTCAACCGACTCTTTGTGCCACCAAGGCGCTCTCAAATTAACATCAATAAAAACTTTGCCGGTATGATGTCCTTTTAAAACATTAAGTGCATGTTCTGAAACCGCATTACGCAGTGCCAGCGTCCCGTGATAAAGAACACGGTAGTCGTTTGTTAAATTCAATGGTTGTGCGGCGATAAAATCATAAGCCTGATCAGCCAGAATTTCATAATGGGGTTCGCCATCATTAAAGGTTACGTCGACTGTTCCGGTAGGATAATCGGGGTCAATTTGCACGCTTTCAATGGCCATGCCCCTAGCGGTTATTGCCTGCCTGATGCTTTTGCCCGCAGCATCATTGCCGACCCGACTGATAAAACAAGGAGCCAAGCCAAAAGCCTGAAGATGCCACGCCACATTAAAAGGCGCTCCACCCAAAACTTGCAGTCCATCAGGAAATTGGTCGATAAGCACTTCACCGAAAATGGCGATAGCTTGAGTTTTAACCGGTTTATTTATCTCGATCATAACTAAAAATACCTATTAAGCTCAGTGCCGGTATTATAAATTTCATAGCCTGGATTCTTATGCAACAAATAGCAGACTCCCTATTGCGATTATCACAATCCCCAAAATATTAAGATAAAAGTCTATCGATAATTGCTTTATCGCTAAAGTACAGTATATCAAAGTACAATGGGATATCAGTTGCAACAGGATTGAAATAATTAGATCATGTTGGAAATCCGGCTAAATTTAGGTAATATTTCACCCACAATAAATATAAAAAGATGGAACAGATGACTAAAGCAATTGTTTTAACCGGTATTACGACCACGGGTACACCGCATTTGGGTAATTATGTGGGCGCTATCCGACCCGCTATTGCCGCCAGTAAAGATGATAATGTCGCACCGTTTTATTTTCTGGCGGATTATCATGCTTTGATTAAATGTCAGGAGCCGGAAATCGTCAGACAATCCAGTCTTGAAATTGCAGCCACTTGGCTGGCTTTGGGTCTGGATACGTCAAATGCGGTTTTTTACCGGCAGTCCGATGTGCCGGAAATTATGGAATTGACGTGGATGTTAACCTGCGTGGCATCCAAAGGTTTAATGAACAGGGCGCATGCCTATAAAGCGGCGGTTGCTGAAAATGAGCAAAGTGGCGAAAACGATCCCGATAAAGGTATTAACATGGGCTTGTTCAGTTATCCGATATTAATGGCGGCCGATATTTTACTGTTTAATGCCAATAAAGTGCCGGTCGGTAAAGATCAGATACAGCACATTGAAATGGCTCGGGATATTGGCGGGCGCTTTAACCATATTTATGGCGAACACTTTGTTTTGCCAGAAGCTATTATTGATGAGCATGGCGCGATTTTGTCCGGGCTTGATGGTCGCAAAATGAGCAAAAGCTACAATAATACGATTCCGTTATTTGAGCCTGAGAAAAAGTTAAAAAAACTGATTAACAAAATCAAAACCAATTCTCTGGAGCCCGGTGAGCCCAAAGACCCTGAGGGTTGTACTTTATTTAGCATCTACCGGGCGTTTGCTACAACGGCAGAAGTGCTTGAAATACGCCAACGTTATGCAGAAGGTATTGCTTGGGGTGAAATGAAGCGGGTGTTATTTGAGCATATTAATGAGCATATTACGCCGGCAAGAGAGCGCTACGAGGCGTTAATACAAGCGCCGGAGCATATCGAAGAGCAATTGCAGGAAGGCGCAATAAAAGCACGGGCAGTCAGCGTGCCCTTTATTAAAGAATTACGTAAAGCCGTCGGTATCTCGCGGATTTCAGTGTGAAAAAGGCAACATTTAGCGATTGGCTTAAACAATCATTGCTATTTGTCAGCCATGATCCTTGGATTTGGGCAGGCTATACGTTGTTTGTCGGTGTTATTATGACGATTGGGAAGGTGTCTCTGGCGCTGGGTATTTTACTGTCGGTTACCTCTCTATTTGTTGGTGTAGGCATTGCCAAATACATCGACCTTAAGCATTCAACAGAAAATCCGGTCGGTTTGTACTGGGCAATCAATAAAAGTTTGCCGTTAGGGGTGCTGGCAGCTGGCACTATTATGGTTTTTTGGTTTACCTTTATGGTGGTGGCTAATCTTTTAACGGGTGATGTGGATAAAATCGGCCACTTCTTCTTTTATTGGGAGCTAACCCCGGAAAACCTTAATCATCGATCAGCACGTGAGATAGCCAACTGGATTTATTCGTACGCTAATATTACGTTGATTTTTACGTTATTAATGCTGATTAGCTTTGCCAGTTGGTTTAGTTACCCGTTGATGTTGTTTAAAGATCAAAGCTGGAGTCAGGCAATAGAACGCGGTAATCATGCCGTTTCCAGAAACCGGAATGCCATCTATAAATCGCTGGGATTCATAGTTGCCGAGGCGTTACTTTGCACGACTGTCACACCTTTGCTAACCCCTGTTTTGTATATGCTGACCTCAACGATGATGTATGTTTCTTATAAGAGTATTTTTGAGGTCAGTAAGCCATCGTTATAATTT
>CAIUYS010000516.1 GCA_903903365.1 uncultured Methylococcaceae bacterium | reverse complement strand
GTTTCCAACGGCCTGCCGTAAAGAAAACGAATAATGCCCCGCTCAATCGCGATGCCCACCAGTGCGGAAATCATAAATGCGGCCGGAATCGATAGCAGCACCGATATCCCCAAATGATTGGGCATCAACTGCTGCATGACATAAGTGGTATAAGCGCCCAGCATCATCAGTTCGCCATGCGCCATATTGATGACGCCCATAACGCCAAAGGTAATCGCCAAACCTATGGCCGCCAACACCAGCACGGCACCTAAACTCAAGCCGAAAAATACGGTTTCTATTGTGCTGTACAACTGCAAGCGGCTATTGATTTTAATCAATGCCGCTTTAGCAATATTTCTTACCTCGACATCCGTTTCCAGATAATTGCCCCCCTCGTCTTTTTCAACCATCACATTCAAACGGTTAACCACATCGAGATTATTTTGTTCTTTTAGCGCTTCAATCGCCTTAATTCTCACGGCCTTATCGCTGCTGTTCATCTCCTTTAACAGAAACACGACCTTAATGGCTTTAAGTACGGTTGCCTCTTTTTCGACGCCTGCCCTGGCCTGCAATAACGCCAGCACCGCGTCATCGTCTTCATTGCCCATGGCCTTGACAGCGGCCAGACGGATCAGCGGATCATCGGCACTCAACTCCAGCTCACCGATGATTTTTCTGAGCGAAACCCTGAGTTTGTTCGTTAAATTAATTTTATTGACGTCTGCGCGTTCAACGGTGCCTAAAGGGGTGCCGCTGACTGCGTCGCTAATATCATAGCCCTGATTATTATCGATGCCGACAACCAACTTGGCATCGGACTTGAGCGTAAATAACTTGCCATCAAGCAAGGCCTGCAAGATCCCCAAACTTGACTGACCAATACCGGCAAGCTGTGTTATTGCCTGTTCGCGTTCCGACATTGAGCCCTGCTTAAGATTATTTAAGGCATCCAGCAGGGGTTGTTGCGTTGATACATTCTGATCGCCATGACTGGCTAGCGAAAACAGCAGCATTAAAAAAGCCGCCAGCCGACAGTATCCCTTGATTGAAATCGCTTTCATGTCATCTCCAGAGTGGCAGATTGGTTAAACCCAACCTGCCGTGTCTTAGTATTTCGGGTAGTTGACAGGGCGTTATAACCGTTGGTCACAACGTCTTATAAACCCTGCATGACTGCGTTATTAATAAGTTTGACCTGAACATTTTTTGGTCTTGGTGTTGTAATTACCGCAACTAATAGGCGGTGTCCAATCTGCAATAATGGGTTTACTTTCCGGCAAGAAATCTGACCAGGCATCGCCATCGACCAGTTTGTTGGTTTGCCAAACCGTCATTAATTGACCATCGTCCTGAATTTCGCCGATTAATACCGGTTTGCTGATGTGATGGTTAACCAACATTTTGGAAGTGCCACCGGTCAGGTTTGGAAATTCAACACCGATAATCGCTTTTTGCACGGCAGCCGGATCAGTAGTTCCCGCTTTTTCAACCGCTTTAACCCACATATTGAAGCCGATGTAATGCGCTTCCATTG
>CAIUYS010000515.1 GCA_903903365.1 uncultured Methylococcaceae bacterium | reverse complement strand
CGCTATCGAAGCGCATTGGACGACAAATCAAGAAGGCAAGGGAGCCGAATGGAATCTTCTGATGTGGCCCAACGAGAATGATCAAAAGAATGACTGGGCTATTACTTTCCCGAACGTTTTGAGTGTTCTGGCGACCGGCGATCTCCACGGACAGGTACTAGGCTTAAAATCATTTCCACAAGCCGACCAGCCGCCGGCCATTGCGCTTATTTTCTATAGTTTCCGGATTATGGTAGTGATCGGGATGGCTTTTTTGGGACTCATGTTGTGGACATTGTTCGCTTGGCTTAAGGGGCAATTGACGCCCATGTCTATTGGCAAGCATCGTTTGCTGCTGTATGCCTGGATAGCTTCAATTCCTCTTGGTTATCTGGCTACAGAATGTGGTTGGATTGTACGGGAGGTTGGTCGTCAACCTTGGGTAATCTACGGTTTGTTACGAACCCGCGATGCGGCATCGACGCTTCCGTTGTCTGTTGTGGCAACCAGTCTGGTTGCTTTTGTGGTCATTTACAGCAGTCTTTTTATTTTGTTTCTGATGTTTGCTGCCCGTATTATCAGCAAAGGTCCTGATTTATCGTTAGCGCCGCCGTTAAGACGTTAGATTAGCGTTCATCTGATAGCGATTCCGAGGATATCATTTATGGACAATGAAATTCATAGTCTACTCGCCAATATCTGGTTTTTAATTATTGGCCTGATGCTCTTTTTGTATGTCATTCTGGATGGTTTTGACTTGGGGGTAGGCATTCTTTTCCTTTTTACCAAGGATGAGAAACAACGCGCTATTATGATGACGAGTCTTGAAAGTATCTGGGATGCCAATGAAACCTGGCTGGTTTTACTTGGTGGTTCACTTTTCGGCGCCTTTCCCCTGGTTTTTGCAATCATGCTGCAAGCGCTTTATATTCCAGTCATGGTCATGTTATTTGCCCTGATCTTTCGTGGTGTCGCCTTTGAGTTTCGTCATTATGCCAAGAATAAAGCCCCTTGGAATCTGGCGTTTGGTTGCAGCAGTTTATTAGCGAGTCTGGCGCAGGGGATTGCATTTGGTGGCTTGATTAGCGGACTGGGTATTACCGAAAGCAACTATCAGGGCAACGTATGGGAATGGTTTACACCCTTTTCAGCATTGGTCGCATTGGGAGTAGCAACCGGCTATACCTTGTTGGGTGCCGCTTATTTGATAATAAAGACTGAAGGCGCAATTCAGCGCAAAAGTATTGTTCAAGCCTATATAGCGGCCATTTTGGAAATAATTTTTATGATAACGATAGTCATCTGGGCATCCCGCTTCAATCCTTATTTTGCTGCTCGCTGGGCTGATAAAGAAACCGGAAATTACCTGAATTTATTTCTTGTTCTGGCTTTTTTTGCCTTTATTATGTTGATGTGGGCATTGTGGAGAGGTTTCGAATTAAGAACTTTTTTCTGGAGCGTTATCATTTTTCTGGCCTCTTTTACCGCTGTGACTATCGGTTACTATCCGTATATGGTTCCCGCTTCGATAACGTTGCTTCATGCCGCATCATCGAGCAAGACATTGATATTTATGCTCGCAGGTATTGGCCTTTTGATTCCGGTCATGTTGGTTTATAGCGGCTATCAGTATCTTGTTTTTCGGGGCAAGGTGCATTTGGATGAGCACACAAACTGATTAAAAGGGAAGATGATCGTGCTATTTAACTAGGGGTGCCATCACTTTTGAAAGCAACAGCCGGCTAATGGCAGAGTCAGTCTTAAAATTCAACCCTGCCCATTTTTGATGATGAGGGCAGGGTTGAAATTATTTTTAGCTTGCTTGACCCGCTTCTGAAGCAGCCGGAACTTCGATTAACCGGCCTGTTGAACAGTCGTAGATATAGCCATAAACCGGAATGTTGGCAGGAACCAGTGGGTGGCTTTTAATGCGAAGTACATCTTCCAGCACACTTTGTTCCTGATCTTTAATGGTCAACCAGCTGATATGTTGAGCTTCGTGTGAGCCGGGCCCTGCACCGGTGTCAAACCACAAGCCTTTATCATCAAGAGATGCCGTTGTTAAACTGCTGGCTAACAAATCACGCATAATCTCATCGTTAAAAAGCTCCATGCCGCAGTTGGTATGGTGAATAACAAACCATTCCCGTGTGCCCAGCAATTTGTAGGAGATAACCAGTGAACGGATG
>CAIUYS010000514.1 GCA_903903365.1 uncultured Methylococcaceae bacterium | reverse complement strand
GTCAGGCAAAGCCTGACCTCCATTGTAGGCGCATTCCCAATCCCGGCAGGAATAACGAGCTTTGGGTATTCATATACTTGTGTATAACGATGAGAGTTCCAGCTTGGGAACGAGTATAACTGGAGTGCAATCGCTTTAGCTATTGCCTGTAATAACAGCTAAAGCGCTTTTACTCCAGATTGTATACTTAACTTAAAGGCATTGAGTGAGGGGTATTTATTGCGAGTTACCCCAGTAACAAAATAGTGCGAACCGATGAACACCTTCACGATGAATTAAAGAACAACACGTCGCGTTCTTGTTATACTTCACTCGGCTGAAAATGCGGGTCAACGTTTCGGTAAAGGTGGGCATCGATGCCACCTTAATGCACATAACCCATGAATGGCTATCGGGTGATAGAGAGCAACTTTTCAAGAAGCTCGATTTAAGCGTCTGAGAACTGATTTTTTCCTTGAGCACGCTTTGATTGCTACCACTAAAAGGGAAGTCAGAAATTGTTTAAAATATCATAAAAAAGCTAATGCACACCTTTTGTACCATTATGTGATGAAAATAAATGCCAAAAGTCCTGCATAATTCGGTTATATTGATGCAGTTATAACCTTAAATCGATGGCCTATCCTTTTTTCCTGCCCTTATAAATAAAATCCTGTTTTGAATACCCAAATTTATCTCGATTACGCAGCAACGACACCCATGGCACCCGAAGCAGTTGCGGCTATGGCAAAATGTTTAACCTTGGAAGGTGACTTTGCGAACCCGGCATCCTTGCAGCATGGCTTTGGCGAACGAGCCCATGCCTTAATTGAAGAAGCCCGGTCGGACATAGCTCAGATTTTAAAGTGCAAAGCCGGTGATCTGGTTTTTACTTCAGGCGCAACGGAAGCCAACAACCTGGCCATCAAAGGCATTGCCCTTGCTTATCAAAATAAGGGCACCCACATCATTACCTCGGCAACGGAACACAAAGCGGTATTGGACACCTGTAAATACCTTGAAGGACTGGGTTTTACCGTCACTTATTTAAGACCAGATCATCAGGGTATTATCAGTCTGGATGCTGTTTTGGCGGCACTGACTGACCAGACCCTTCTGGTGTCTTTAATGCACGTCAATAATGAGACCGGGGTTATTCAGGCTATTGATGCCATCGCTCATGCTCTTAAAGATAAAGACCTGTTTTTTCATGTCGATGCCGCACAAAGCGCCGGTAAGTTAACTATTGATCTGACCCAAACTCCGATTGATTTATTATCCATTTCTGCCCATAAACTCTATGGCCCCAAAGGTATTGGCTGTCTGTATTTGCGTAACAGAAAGCAAACCCGACTCGCGCCCTTGATGCAGGGCGGCGGCCAAGAATACGGCCTACGTCCGGGTACCTTACCCACGCATCAAATAGTCGGTATGGCGACAGCGTTTAAAATGGCACACGACTTAATGAGCCGTGATTATCAACACTGCCAACACCTGGCACAGCTATTAACGACTCAACTGAGGCAACTTGATGGCGTCCAATTTAACGGTGATCAAGTTAATAAACTTCCCAATATACTGAATGTCAGTTTTGCTGATGTCGGCGCGGATTCTTTACTGATTGCCTTAAGAGATCAACTGGCCATTGCCTCTGGTTCAGCCTGTAATACCGGCACCATTGAAGCCTCGCATGTATTGAGAGGGATGGGCATAGAAGGTGACCGGCTGTATGGTGCCGTGCGCATCAGTTTGGGTCGCTACACCACGGTGGCAGACATCCAACAGGCAGGGCGACAGATATGTACCGCCGTAACCCATTTAAGACAACTGGCCTTGGAGTAAAGTATAGAGCCATGAATTAATTACGTAGGGCGTGCCATGCACGCCTTAGCTTTAAAGGCGCGCATGGCACGCCCTACAAAAAGTAATGTCGCTTAATCAACTTCGGACTCTATAACAACATGCTTGGCAAAAAAGTTCTCAACAATGTTTATTGGCACAGCAATTTAACCCCTGCCCAACCTGACGATGTGCAACAGCGCGTCGCTGAAGCGGAAACCTTGGCCAACGTACAGGCGGGTACTGATTACAATATTGTAAAATATGACAGTAACAGTCAGTCGCTGTCTTTATTAGGGTACCCCGGCTTTTTTAACGAAGCCTTTCCTGCTCTGGAAACCAGTTATCGCATTGATCTGGATACCCGGCGTGTTGAAAAACGCAGCTATCAGGCGTCGTTAAATCCTCCCATTTTGCACCGTAAAGAATTATTACTGAGTCCAAATGATCCGCATAACGTGCAATTTAAAGAACTGACAACGACTGCCGAACAACTGGGTTTATTTGAAAATACGCTGCGTATCGGCTTTAAACAAGCCTGGGAAAAGCTGATTACCGAAAAAGGCTTTCAACTGATTGACCATCAATTTGTGCCCTTGGGTAATGTAGAAGATCAAGATGATCAAGCCGTTGAGCCCAGCTCAAGCGCTGCCATTGCCAGGCATTTAACCGCGCTGTCGCGCAGCAACTTGTCGGCACCGATGCAATGTCTGGCACGGCATGGTTTTTTGGAAGGTAACTGGTCGGTATTTGATTACGGTTGTGGCAGAGGCGATGATATTCGCAACTTAACCGCCAACGCCATTACCGTGTCCGGTTGGGACCCGCATTATGCCCCGGAGCAACCCAAACAAACCGCCGACATTGTTAATTTGGGCTTTGTTATTAATGTCATCGAAAGTTATCAAGAACGTCTTGAAGCGTTATTGGGCGCTTACCACTTAACCCGGCAAGTCTTGGTGGTATCGGCCATGCTGGTTAACCAAAATACCTTTAAAGGCCAGACCTTTAATGACGGCGTTATTACCCAGCGCAATACGTTTCAAAAATATTTTAGTCAAACCGAGTTAAAAGAATTCTTAAGCGAAGCACTGGAGACACAAGCCATTCCGGTCGCTCCTGGTATCTTTTATATTTTTAAAGACCCCGATGCCGAACAACGCTTTTTGCTCAATCGACAACGCAGTCACCGCACCGTGTTGCGCCTGGCGTATCGTTCGGCCAATCCCGATTTACCCAAACTGTCGCGTAACGAAAAACAGTATCTTGCCGCTCAACATCTGCTGGATCCGCTGTGGCAACAAACACTGGAATTGGGACGGCTACCCGTAAAATCTGAAATTGAATATCTGCTGGCGCTGATACAACACTTTGGCACCACTAGCAAAGCCCTGCACTTTATGCTGGCGCAGTTTGATGAAACGCTATTAGAACAAGCACGGCAAAGCCGCATCAATGACTTGCTGACTTATTTTGCCTTGGAGACTTTTTCAAAACGTAAACCCTATAAACATCTGGAAAACACGCTACAAAAAGATATCAAAGCTTTTTTTGGCGACTATCAAAACGCCATTGCCAGCGCGACCGCGCTGTTATATAAAATAAGTAACGCAGAACTAATCGCCGCCGCTTGCCTGCAAGCTGCCGAACAAGGCCTGGGTTATCTTGATGACGAAGCCGCTTTGCATCTCCATTCCGATATGGTCGAACAACTCCCTGCCCTGCTCCGAATTTACAGTGGCTGTGCAACCGTTCTGTATGGCGACATAGAGCAAACCGATGTAATCAAAATTCATAGCCAATCCGGCAAACTTAGTTTAATGCGCTACGATGATTTTAAAAACTTGCCGTTACCAAGTTTACTGGAACGCGTCAAAATTAACCTGCGCACCCAATCCTTTGATCTTTATCACTATGGCAAAGACTACGAACCGACTTATCTATATTTAAAATCACGCATCATCAATGAAGAATTTTGCAATTATGCCGAACAACTGAGCTTTGATGAACACCTGCAAGCTTTAAATTTATTTGATTTAAGCGGCTATGGCCCCAGACCGGATCAGTTCCGGGAGAGTCTTGCTCAGGCCCGGTGGGAAATTAACGGTTTTACCTTACTACGCAGTCAAACCATTCCGGAAATGGATGATCACTGTGGCCAAAACCTGACGTATCGGCAACTCATTGAATGTGGCGAAACCCAACAAACGACCGGCTTGCCCAATTGCCCCAAACAACCGGACAGTTATACCGCCCTGTATGAGTTGGCCACGCACATTCTTGATCCGGTGATTGACTACTTTGGCATGATTAAGCTGACCTACGGTTTTTGCTCGCATGAATTAGGCAAACATATTAACAAACGGGTTGCCCCAAAGCTTGATCAACATGCCGCACACGAACTCAATTCCAAAAAGAACCTGATCTGCCCTCGTTTGGGTGCAGCCATTGATTTTATCGTCGACGATGAAAACATGCGCGAAGTTGCCGACTGGGTTGCAGAAAACACCCCGTTTGACCGGCTGTATTTTTACGGTGAAGATCGTCCGATTCATGTCAGTTATGGCCCCGAACAAAAAGGCGAGTATATCGATTTGGTAATCACCGAAGCGGGAAAGCAAGTGCCCAAAAAACATAAAGGCGCATTAACCCATGGATAAACAAACCATAGACATCGTCAACCAAGGTAAATATTCACCTCCCCCTTTGAAAAAGGGGGATTGAGGGGGATTTATTTAAAAAATCTCCCCTAACCCCTCTTTTTCAAAGAGGGGGGGACTGAATAGTTACCAACCAAGAAGCCGAAAGCATTGCACAACACGCTGTAAACCGCTTGAGGTGTTGCAAGCGGTTTATCACATAGAGGATAAGCCAAGTCAAATCCTCGATTACGTTATACTCCATCGAGGCTACTTGCTACAGAGCACTAAATTAAATGTGATATTGTGATGCCGACTCATAAATCGGTTAAACTTACAGTACAATAACTATCAAATCTAACGGCGAGAATCCATCATGCAAACACTACAAATCAGTGATCAAGCCGCCAATCATCTTAATGACATGGCGCAACAAGAACATGTTACCAGTACCGAATTTATTGAACGACTCATTGAAAAGTACCGCGACGAACAGGCAAAAAAACTTGCAAACCCCGCCCCCCGTTCGGAATGATTCGCCAAGTACAAAAAAGTCCGTCATTCCGGCAGGGATTGCCGGAATCCAGTTGCCATGGATGGCAATTACAAAGCATACAATAGATTGATTTATCGACACTACGATTTGTTGGGTTACGCTGTCGCTAGCCCGTCGCGACTAACGTTGCAAATTACGACGTGCAGTAAGGGTAGAAAATTTTCTACCCCTACAACCTATCGTTACTCTTTCTGGGTTCACCGTGATTGTTAATAGTAAAAAGTGTCCCGCCTTAAGTTGGTAGCCGCGAAGTATTACCCAACACATTACACCGACCTTTTTGATCATCAGTTAAATTTTATTAGCGTCAAGGCCTTAAAATCCATAATTGACATTGCTGATATTAATCAATATGATCAATGTGTCTACAATGGAGAATTAACATGATTAACGAAGTAAATGCTGCTGTATTCCGGCAAAATCTGGGTGAAATGCTCAATCAGGTTCAATACCGCCATGACTCTATATTGATTAAAAAAGACGGAAAACCTGTGGCTGCCTTGGTTGATACACAACTATTTGAGCGGATACGCCGCTTTAAAGACCGCTTTGAAATACTAAGCCAGCGTCTTGCCGAAGCTTATGCGCCTATTCCAGAGGAAGACGGCCTGGATGAAATCGATGCTATTGTTTCCGAAATCAGGCATTCTTAACGCTTATTATGACTCATGTTTGCATCGTTTTGGATACCAATGTTTTACTTTCCGGTACTGCCTATCCAAATTCCATACCAGGAAAAATTGTCGCGGCATGGCGAAGTGGTAGTTTAGATGTGGTACTTTCCCAATATATTTTAGATGAATTGCTACGCGTCCTTCCAAGACTTAATCATCGCTTGGGTTGGTCCAATTCTGAAATGCGCGATTTTGTGGATAGTTTGGCTTTTCTCGCTGATCTGGTTGAACCCGAGCCAATAGAAGATCCTCACCTTCGTGATGCCGCCGACCAACCTGTTCTTGGAACATTTCTGGCTGCAAACGCCAACTATCTTGTTACCGGTGACAAAGATTTACTTGCTTTATCCCATCTTTACTCAATTATCAAGCCAGCTGACTTTTGGCAATTACATGGAAATTAAACTGAAATCACCTCTATAAAAAACTACCCATGGATAAACAAACCATAGACACCTACAACCGCGAAGCCGAAAGCATTGCACACTTACATGCAATCTTAACGCCGCACCGGATTTATGAATTAATTGACCGCTATTTTATTAAAAGTGGAACAACCCTTGATGTGGGCTGTGGAATTGGCCGGGATACCCATTGGCTAACGCTGCAAGGATTTCCGGCAACCGGTGTGGATGCTTCGGAACAGATGTTACAACGGGCTCAAGCGTTATACCCCGACGAGCATTTTTTTCAAGATGCCTTGCCGGAACTAAACCAACTGGGTAAAGCGCAGTTTCAGAATATTCTCTGCTCTGCCGTATTGATGCATTTAACCCCCCTTGCCTTAAATACCGCCTGCCTTCGTTTACTGCAATTACTTAACGACTCGGGTTGTTTAATCATCTCTTTTCGAGGCACCCAGGCAACCGGAAATCGAGAAAAAGGCAAGCTCTATGAAACGATCAATAGTGCTGACTTTTTAACATTCTTTGAAGAAAATCAATGCACCGTCTTGGCACAGGAAAGTGAAACAGAAGCGACAAGAAATTTGACGTGGCATAATTTTGTAGTTAAAAAGTAATGAAATCTGTTAATCATATAAACTATAGATATCTTCGTTGATTATGCGACATTATTTTCTGTAGGGCGTGCCATGCGCGCCTTAAAAGTTAAGGCGCGCACGGCACGCCCTACGTACTAGAGACTCTTAATGTACGATGCTGGTCGGGGTTTGCAACCCCGACCGAAACGTTTAAAGGTTTCAATAGCTTTCAAAACGTGAGTAACGATCAAGGTTGCAAACCCCGTCACGCTTCAATATTCGTTGATTATGCGACATTATTTTCTGTAGGGCTTGCCGTGCGCGCCTTG
>CAIUYS010000513.1 GCA_903903365.1 uncultured Methylococcaceae bacterium | reverse complement strand
TATTTCAAATAAGTTTCAACAGAGGCGATAACTACGCGAGCTTCTATTGATAACAATTCGATACCAACCAATGAAACCTTAACCCAAGCATCAATTACAATACCTTTGTCAAGAATACGATCTACGACTTCAGCCAAGCTGGATGAGTCAGTTGATTTTTGTACTTTGGCCATGATGGCTTCTCCTAAAAAATATACGACATTTCAAATATAACTGTTGTTATGCAACCTCATAATTGCATACTAAACACTAAAGCAAGCAGTAGGCCAAGTTAATTAATGTAAAATACTTTCAACCAGAATAACTTTATTATTGTAGATAAAATAACTATATGCTATTGAATTTAAGTTGTTTTTTTTAAAATTGCTCAGAAAAAATTATTGGATAATGATTTTTTGCCAAACAAACATCGGGGAACGAGGGGGGATAATGGACAGAAATAATCTTATTATTAGGGTGTTAATTACCTAGTTAGGTAAATAACACCCTAATTTTTAAACCCTGATTGGGTCTTAATTCGAGATAAAAACGGCTATTTAAAAAAGCTAAAAAATACGGATGACAAACTCAGTTGCACATGTATGGCTTTCAAAAAGTTGCGGTGATTATGATTAAAATTTTAAAAGTTTTGGCTAATGGCTTCAAGGCAAAAATAGTGATTTTCTACGAAAAGCACTCAATAAATTAGACTATTTTATTCTACGCTTAAAATGGGGCAGGAAAGGCTAAGCGGATCGTGGTCAACCTTCCGAACCATCAACGACTTAACCGTCAACCCTTCGACAACCCCAAGAGGAGCAGTTAAGCCTCGATCATTGCCCAGCTTTAAGTAGGTAGCCAGAGCAATCTTATCGGCACGGACATGACCCACTGGATAACGTTTAGCACTTAGCCTCTCGTCGAATATTTTCGTGGCTCAACTGATTTTTCCAGATTAAGCCAACAAATTATTATTTTTTACTAAAATAATAATAGCCGCCATATTTTCCTTTCAGAACCATGCTGTTGTCGTCTTTTTCAACGACTGTAAACAGATCAAACCGGCTACTACCTACAGTCGCTACTTTTAGTTTTCCGTCTTCTATATCGTAAGCTACAGGTGGTTGATCGTAATAAGTTCCTTCGCGAGGAATATGTAAAATCGTTACTTTGCCATCTTTAAAGACCCAAGTGTCTTCACGACTGATAGCTTGTTTATCGGTTAATGAATTTTTGGTGGATTGCAGCTTCCAGGTACCTTCAACTTCTTCTTTAGATTGCAAGGTAGCATCGGCATAAACAGTACTTAAAAATACAGACAAACCCAAGAATACTGCGGCTAGATTTATTTTTTTCATTATCATCATCCTGTATTAAAATTAAATAACAACCTCTGCATTCTACTCACAGACTGGGGATAGCTAAAGCATTATTAATTTATCAAGCACAGATTATTCTGTCGACTCTATCCAGATAACGGGAGTTGCTATAAATACAAAACCAAATAGTTCAGGTAACACGAATAGACCTTGCAGGTTTTATAGACCTGCAAGGTCACCTATCAATCTTTTTTATTGCATTAAATTGGCAGCACAAAATCAGACAAGTTAAGCAGTCCTTCAAGTTCAGGTAACGGCTCCTGTTTTGCAGAAATATAATCGGTTTTATTGGGTTTTTTTGCGCCTGGACAATCAATGCTGATTCGCTGCACCTGTTTACCCAGCTTTAACGCGGTCAGTTGACCACCCCACAAACAACCGGTATCTATAGCATAACAATTTGGTCCCTCATGATACCCCAAGGTAGACCAGTGCCCAAAAATAACGCGCATATCCGCATTCTTACGCTTGGGAACTTCAAACCACGGTAGCAGATTTTTAGGTTGGGATCCTAAAGGGCCACTGTTGGTAAAGTCAAGGCGGCCATTAACATCACAATAACGCATACGGGTAAAACAGTTAATGATAAAGCGTAACCTTGCTACGCCTTTTAAACTACTTGACCAAACATTGGGTTTATTGCCATACATGTTTTTTAAAAAAACCTGATAATCAGGGCTTTTTAAAGTCTGCTCTGCCAACAATGCCATTTTTTGGGTCTTTTTAAAATCCCATTGTGGCGGCAAACCGGCATGGAGCATGCAAAAATCATCGTTATAATGAAACAGGGGGCGATGTCTTAGCCAATGAATTAACTCATCCCGGTCTGGCGCATCAAGCACCGGACAGAGCGTACTTTTTTTATCGGCCACTTTTTGTAAACACGATGCTGCAAGCAAGTGCATATCATGGTTGCCTAGTACCGTGACCGCCGAACTACCCAGCGATTTTACAAAGCGCAGGGTTTCCAAGGATTTGGGTCCACGGTTAACCAGATCACCTGCAAACCACAGCTGATCGGTATTTTCATTAAAAGAGATAGTATCAAGGAGTCTTAATAACTCATCAAAACAGCCTTGTATATCACCAATAGCGTAAATAGACATTTAACTAATGCAGTGTTCTTGGAATGGATAAAGTAAATTGAGGAATATTGGCATTAAAATTTTCGCCATCGTCAGAATGCATTGTATATTGGCCCTGCATTGTACCCACTGGCGTCTCAAGTACGGCACCACTGGTGTAACGAAACATTTCTCCCGGTTTAAGATAAGGTTGTTCGCCAATAACGCCATCGCCTCTAACCTCTTGAATTTTGCCATTGGAGTCGGTAATTAACCAATGACGATTTAAAAGCTGTGCAGGTACCGTACCTTTATTGGTTATAGTGATAGTATAGGCGAACACATAGCGATCATTTTCGGGAACCGATTGCTCGGCAATGAAAAAGGGCGTAGCTTCAACTAATATTTTATTTTTTTCGGTCATTATAAGATCATATAGTGTTTATTTATTGATTATTTCATCGTAACTTGCCATTAAACGCAAGTAACTATTTAATATATAAAATAACCAATGAACAAATCGTACTTTTTTCAACCATTAGGACACGACATTGCATATTCACATCTTAGGTATTTGCGGAACATTTATGGGCGGACTTGCTGTTATTGCAAGGCAATTGGGCTATCAAGTTAGCGGCTCAGATCAAAACGTTTATCCACCCATGAGCACACAATTGCAACAACAAGGCATTCAATTAATGGAGGGTTATCGTTCTGAAAACCTGGATGGCAACCCCGATCTGGTTATTATTGGCAATGCCTTATCACGCGGTAATCCGGAAGTTGAAGAAGTGCTAAATAAAGGCCTTAATTATGTCTCAGGGCCGCAATGGCTGGCAGAACATGTGTTACACGACAAATGGGTATTAGGTGTTGCCGGAACCCACGGCAAAA
The DNA here is from genome assembly GCA_903903365.1 of uncultured Methylococcaceae bacterium. GTDB lineage: Bacteria > Pseudomonadota > Gammaproteobacteria > Methylococcales > Methylomonadaceae > Methylobacter_C. The sequence continues at coordinate 7,973 of CAIUYS010000513.1, read as the reverse complement.
CCACCACAGCCAGTATGCTAAGCTGGATTCTTGAACATCAGGGCTTTAATCCGGGATTTTTAATTGGCGGTATTCCGTTAAACTTTGGCATATCGGCGCGTTTAGGCGGAGGACCGGAAAATAAATCAGGCTTTTTTGTGATTGAAGCGGATGAATATGATTCCGCTTTTTTTGATAAGCGCTCAAAGTTTGTTCACTACCGACCCCGGACTGCCATACTTAATAACCTGGAATTTGATCATGCGGATATTTTTCCTGATCTGGATGCCATAAAAAGACAGTTCCATCATCTGGTAAGAACTATTCCAGGCGAAGGTTTAATTATTAGTCCAGAGCAGGATGCCAACCTCAATGAAGTTCTAACCATGGGTTGCTGGACGCCGGTTGAAAAAACGTCTATTAATGCAAACTCACAATGGAATGCAACATTACTCAAAGCTGATGGTAGCCAATTTTCGGTACTGTTTGAAAATAATGAGCAAGGCATCGTCGATTGGACACTAACAGGTGAACATAATGTTTACAATGCATTATCAGCCATCACAGCGGCAAATCATGTCGGTATTCTGCCTAAAGACGCCATAGCCGCGTTGGGTCAATTTATCAATGTTAAACGGCGCATGGAAGTGATTGCAAAGATTAACGGCGTCACGCTCTATGATGATTTTGCCCACCACCCGACAGCGATTGCAACGACACTGGATGGTTTGCGTAAACAAGTGGGACAAGAGCGCATTATCGCTATTGTAGAACCCAGATCTAACACCATGCGCTTGGGAGTACATACCGAAACGCTGGCAAAATCTCTGGATAATGCGGATCTGGCGATCATTTATCAACCGAAAAATCTGGATTGGGATTTAAGCAAGCTAAAAAACCATGCAAATAATATTGAAATCTGTCAGTCCCTTGATGACATAATCGAAAAGCTTAAAGTGGAAGCCCTTACAGGCGGGCATTTTGTGTTAATGAGTAACGGCAGTTTTGGAGGTATCTATCAACGTTTGCAAGAAGAATTGTAAGAGTGTTCTTCGCAAAAGGCCAAAAGCCGTTGACACTTTTTTTCTCACAAAAAATGATAATAATCCCTGTCGGGTTAGGCTTTCGCTAACCCACAACTAGACGCTTGCCCCGAAGTCAGCTATAAAACTTTTCGGCTACCAACTTAACGCGGGACATATACGAGACTTAACCATTCGCCCTGAGCATGTCGAAGGGTGAGCGATTAAGTCGTTCATGGTTCGACAAGCTCAGGACAGGCTTGATGATCTTATTCCGGCACGAACTCCCCGAGCTCATGCATTAAAAACTTGTCGATTGAACTGAAAATATTCCAATCCTCTCTCAAGAGACGACTTTTCAATCGTCAGGATTTTTTACACTTTTTTTGCTACAAATATCTGCAAAAAATAATTTCAAATTGACGTAATTACTTAAAAAAACCCGCTTAGCTCACACCTTTCATCTTCGTAACCAATTGATAAAATAATATTATTAAATTATCAAAAAAATGCGTGCTAACTTTTTTAAATCCGTATACACCAACAGATAGTCTTTAATTCGGTTATGCTAAAAATTTTTCACGCTCAAATGTCTAACTGTCTTAAAAGGCGTCAGGATTTTTTACACCTGTAATTTTGCCCAAAATATCCGCAAAAATTCATCTCAAATTGGCGCAGTGAATCTAAAAAAACTAATTGTAATTCACTCAACATCACCATAACTCATTGATAATAAGTATCTTAATTTTTCAGAAGAAACAGTACTAAACTTATTCGAAAATCGCAGACACACAAGAACGGACATGATTCATGCTCTTTGGATTAAATTTTTTCACTTCATTAGGCTCTTAAAAACGTCAGGATTTTTTACACTTTTACCATAGAATTCTTTAACAAATTATAGATACATTTTAAAAAAAAATAAAATACATATTAATTCAATTGGTTAAAAATATAAAATAACATTGGCACATCTACTGCTAAAACTTTTGTGTATCAAAAAACTTTCCTAAGTGGATTAGATATTTAATAAGCAACTGATCCTAAATGAAAGCCACTCAGTATGAATGAAAGCAACCTATTTAAGCCGTTATTAAAATAATTGAGAAGAATTTAGGAGAGTAAGAGAATGAATACATATAAAAAAATGAGTTTGGTTTTAGCGTTGGGTTTGAGCTTCTCATCGGCTGCAAACAGTGACATTTTGTATCAGTTAAATCCAGGGAGTAACTCTTCCCTCGCGACACCTGGTTGGATTGCCAATGCATTTGAAATGGGTACAAAATGTACATTTGGTTGTACACTGGGAGATATTAACTTGCAACTGGCCGGCACCTTTTTTTCAGGTGGTTCTATTGATGGCGTTACCTTGCAACTTTATTCTGATAATAATGCTGGTATCCCGGGTCCAAACAAAATTGGCCATGAATATATAAATCCTCCAGAGGTCAGCACCATAGCTGGTATAAGCCAGTTCAAACCGAATCCGTTGGATGACGGACTAAATCTCCTTTTTTCCAGTCATACCTATTGGGTGAAACTTGATGCCTCTGCCCCTGGGGCAGCAGACATATCTTGGTACTATTCTGATAATCCCAATAGCAAAGGTCAATGGGCTTTTGACTCACTGTTAGGCGGTCAAGGCACTGGTACGATCCAACCCTTTGCGATGCAGGTTCAAGCAGGATCACCCGTACCAGTTCCAGCTACAGTATGGTTGATGGGTTCTGCACTGATTGGATTATTCTCATCCTGGCGTAAAAAAATAGCCTGCTAATTATTTGGCTGGAGTAAACAGGCCATTTGACTAAATTTAAGATGAGTTAAAAAGTTAAGAAATAATTCCTTCCCTACCGGATATGACTTTATCAGGCAAACTTAATTTAGCTGCATGGGTATACCAATACAGTAGGGGGAGAAACAAATTGAGCTGCAACTCAATTTACAGTGCGGTTTTTTATGGTCATGACCGCCCTGGACCTTACCTAACAACATGACCATTATAGACTATTTTTATAATCATAATTGGAGTTTTACCATGAACATTAAACTAAATATTCTCAGCGCAGCCGTTTTGGCTGTTGTTTCAACTGCGGGTTTTGCAGCAGCACTAAATGAGCCGCCAGCAGTGGATGGCATTTATAATGCTGGCCCGCAATCTCCTGACGTTGCTAAAACCGATATAAGTCTTGCAGAACGTACTGCTTATGCCAACTATGAAGCTATTTTGCAAATTGCTGAAGCAAGAATTCATGCGACAAGCTGCTCGAATTCCGCTGGTACATTCGATGTTCACGCTTTTTCTGATGGTTTAACAGCTAGTCCTACTTCAAACTATGCCACTGTAGTTTCACCTGGCGGCTCATTCACGGTTCAGGCCAATTCAAATGCTTCTGATCCTAAGCCTCCATTGGGAAATGACCGCGGTCAAATTATGTTTGTAACTATGGGTTCAGGCATATTGAAACAAAGAAGTGTGCAGGGTTATAGTGCTCAATTGGCATATAACAGTGCTAACAACATGATGGACTCCACGAGCAGAGTACAAGTGTTTGGTATTAATAATCGCTACGACACATATACTGGCAAAGTGATCAAGGATTTCTATAATGGCACAATAGATCCCAATTCGACTGATCGCGTCAACATCTACGACTGGGGTCTTCAGTCACTGGACAAAGAGAACTACCCTGTCAACAAATACTGGCAACGTTCTAAATCACACCGTAGTGACGGCACTATTGGCCGGACGGTATTTGTGAAAGATCGTCTGGTTGGTGCAACCTCTTGCCGCATCATCATTGATACACTAGGTGATAACAACCAGGATTTCTTCAATCAAACTGGCAGCTTAATAATCCAAACCGGCGTAGCCCCGAATGCACCAGTGCCAGCATTCACTGAACTCCCATTCTTCCCATTCTAAGGAGCCTTGACTTAGTTTTACCCACCCCAAAAAAACCTCCCGTTGCAAACTGGGAGGTTTTTACTTAAATAAAATTGAATTGCGATAGGGGCAATAACAGAGCCCCTATCTCATATCATTTGGCCAAAGAGGAAGTGCTGATTATGAATAACAAGGTGTTTGCATCAGCTCTGTTGGCAGGCTTTACCGCAATTGCACTAGCGGATCCGATGCCTCCACCAGCAATTTATAATCAGGGCCCCGCCTCCCCATTAGTCGCCTCAACTGACATTAGCGCTGCCGAAAGAGCGGCCTATGCCTTACTGGAAGGCGTCATGCAAATGGCAGAGGTACGCATCAGTACTACCAGTTGCTCCTTATCCTCAGGCACTAGTGAGATATACATATTCAGTGATGGTTCCAACAATAAGCCGGATTACAACATTGTTACCGTAGTTTCGCCCGGTTCCATCTTTACACTAAGAGCCACGTCCCAGCCTTTCGATTCCTTCAAAGGGCAGCAAATCATTGTTAACCAAAAGGGTATTGGTGGACTCAATCAAGTACCAATATTAAATTACCATGCCTATGTGTCTTACAATGCCAAAGGGACAGTAATGGAAATGGATAGCAGCATTCAAGTAATGGGCAATAGCGGGAGATTCAATACTATCAATGGTAAAGTGATCAAGGATTTTAATCTTGTCAATGACACCTCAACAGGTTTACCTTACATATTCGACTGGGGCGTGCAATCCATTTCCAAGCAGGGTTTCCCAATTCATCAATACTGGCAACGCTCAAAAGTAATTCGCGACGATAGTGTTGCAGGACGTACCGTATTTGTAAAAGATCGGACATCCGGTCCCACTTCATGCCGAATTGTTCTCGACACCCATGATTACAATAACCAGGATTTCTTTTATCAGACGGGTACACTGAACATTTCCACTAGCACTCCTGGCAGTCCGGTTGATGAGTTCAATTTCTGATAAAACGATAACAAAGGTATGTAGGTTCTGATATTAAAAATATCTAACACTGAGAAACAGTTGTATATTCATTTTCTTACACAATTTCAGATAAAATTATTTCCAAATAAAGCACATAACAGTGCTTATTTTAATGGAGTTTAATAGATAAAATTGGAAATTTAATTTCTGAAAGTCTATAGAAATAATTTCAATACTTGGCTTTTGGCTAGCCGTTAAAAGAACGGCACATTAAAAACAACAACTTTCCACCTTAAGTGGCGGTATTTATGATGCCCCTTTCGCGAATACAATTGCCCTATCCGCATTAACTAAGTTCTCTTGACGTTTAACCTCAGCCATAAAAGCACCGAGGAAAATGATAACATCCCCATTTAATTAAAAGCTTTTTTCGCATATCGTGTAGCAATTCTGGGATAGTTCTTGAGTTTGCCGAACATAGATTCAATGGCATGCCGGTCCTTATAATGCCAATAATCTCACTCAGAACTTTTTTTCGGTTCGATTTAGCGGGGATAACCGCTTTTATTTTACGACTTGGATAACCCCTCCCGCAACTCGTTCGTGTCATAGGCTTTGTCTACTAAAACGGCATTTTCTAATAAAGATATTGCTTGCTTGCATTTAGCCTCCTGCCCCCCTGTCAGGATGAATTTGATGGACAAGCCCAAGCCATCACAAAGTGCGTGAATATTTCAACCAAACCCACCTTTGGAACGCACAAGCGTTTCATTCTCAGCCAGAGATAGGCCGCTCCAACTGCACAGGCATGTGCCCTAATAACTTAGCCATCCATGAAAGCATTTTTTAAATCAGCGTCTTCAGAATATGGCAGAGAATTTTACCCCATATGCCGTTGATGCACCAACGTGAAAAACGCTTGAAGATGTTATTCCATTTGCCCTACGTTCACGGTAATACACGCCACTGTGCTCCCGTACGTAATATCCACAAAATGGCATTAACAAACTGCCTGCAAATATTGGGTAACCATATCTACTGAAAAACTAACTGATCTCGTTCCAGCATTTAAATAATTTTAACGAATTTATTTATCTTCAAGCCGATCAATAAATTAATTTAGCAGCTTGTTTAAAGTCAACAGAATTAGCGTGTTTTAGTTTGGGTAATTTATAGCAATAGCATGTCAATGAATTAACCGAAATTGGCCGAGGCTTATAGCTCCCTACCGCAACACTTTGTAATCTAGTTTATTAGACATCTTTTCTGAATGCCGTCATACCGCAAGTTAACAAGAGCCGTCACTAAATTCCATATCAATGTCTAATGCTTGTGCTTGCCTCGATAAACATCTTTGACGATCCTGAAAATCTTGCATCGGCGATTGACATGCTCAATGAAAGTACGTTGTACTGATAGTTTTTTATTGTGGCATCGTGGTAGTCTAAAGTGTTCCTTCTGTTAGAGCTTTGACGAATAGACAGGATTGGCAACACATCAACTCTCTATCTGGCAACAAGTTCGCTGTCAGTGAATCACCTGGATTCGTGTTGTTGAATACTGCCTCGTCATTTTTTTATATTGCAGGTAACAGCGAGCGCGTTCTGCATGATTGAAACTTATTCTGGGGATAATGATTCTTGAGATGATTAATTGGATTTTTCAGCCATATATCTGTACTTTTTTAGATCACCTTCAGCCATCGACTCTGTTTCGGCATGAGGATTTCTATAACTATCTGACACACCTTGCGATTAATCTCTCATCTACATCACTTAATGGTGATGATAATAAAATTCGATAAGGCGTATTTTAAAAATACAAACCCTTTTCTTAACCTACTTCTCCGAAAGGACTGGCACCTAGCCGCCTTAAGTTAAAAAAAAACCCCCGCTACTTAGAAGTATCGGGGGTTTTTCAATTCCTTAACTGATCGTGAAACGACCAGTTAATTATTTCATATTAAATGAAGCTTGGAATTAATGGAGCGTCAATTGTAATCATTTGACGGTTGCCAGCTTCATCATAGAAGAATAACAAACCAGCAAAACGACTGTCTGGATCATAGATCAAGTCAGCTAAACGATAAACTTCCCATGCTGCGTCAGAAGCAGTTACTTGAACGGTTCTTGATTGACCTGGAGCAAGTGGGCTGTTATCACTAACAGTCAAACCTTCTTCAGCCAATAAGTCGTCAGGATAACCTGATTCATCTACAGATACTGCAGCGTCCATGAAACGTACACCAGCAGTGTTGAACTCACCTAAACGAATAGATGAATCACCATTGTTAGTGATAGTCATGGTCATTTGCATTGCACGACCTGGTACACGGTAAGTAGCATCTTCAATTTTAACCTTAACTGTAGTAGCAGGCATATCAATTGATTTAATACCACGTAACAAACCAGCTTGCAGAGGAGTTGTAATAGGGAACTTCTCGTTAGTGCTAGCCATTGACATAGCAATAATTACGATAGTACCTACAGCAAAGCCCAATGCAACTTTTTTATCAGCAGCGCTAATCAATGAATCAGCTTTACCAGCTTCAACAGCGATTGAACGTGGGATAAACATTGGTTTACGAACCCAGTATGCAAGCCAAATCAAACCAATAGCGTACCATGCAGCATGCCAGAAGTAAGTGTTGCCCAGGTTATAAGTTTCCAGGTCAACAGTTTCGCCTGTCAAAGTAGTAATTGGGTTAACAAAAGATCCCATAGAACCAGTAATAGTTACCCATTTACCTGGACCAATGATTGGACCGCCACCTTTAACGTTCAACATAGTGTGAACGTGCCAGTCACCTGGACGACGTGCTTTCAACAATACTTTAAACTCATAAGTCTCACCCAGTTCCAAAGAAACTGAACGTGGAACTAATTGACCACCGATCCAAGATCCTGCACGAATAAATACAGGACCAGGAATACCAATGTTCAAGAAAGAGATTTCTGGTTTATCAACAGTTTCTGGCCAGCCAGTAAACACGAAGAATTTACCTGAAATTGTCATTGTATCGTTAACTGGCACTTCTTCTTTTGACCAGTTAAGGTCAAACCAGTGAATAGTACGCATACGCATAAATGCTGCTTGCGATTTTTCACCATGAGC
>CAIUYS010000512.1 GCA_903903365.1 uncultured Methylococcaceae bacterium | reverse complement strand
GTCAAAACTCCCGATGCTTTTTGGAAGGTCATTGTCAGAGGCACGGGTCAAGATGAGCGAGTGATTGCGTGGATTGTTCCTAATAATCAAGAGGCCACAAGAAAACATCTGGATCAATATTTGGTAAGCATTGATGAGTTGGAGCATTTGACGGGTGAAAAAATACCCGTTGCTGATTATGCCAAACATGACAAGCAAAGCCAATCTTGGATGATTCCGTCAGGCTGTAATAAAAGTTAGTGCTATCAAACCCAAATATTTTTTGACAAAACAAGACAACCGGTCATATCATTGAGCTATGCCTAGAACATCAAAAAAACTAACCAATCGAGAAAACCTGTTAAAACAAGGGGTGACTTTGCTGATGCAGCAAGGTTATCACGGTACAGGCCTTAAAGAAATTCTGGATGCCGTGCAAATTCCCAAAGGCTCTTTCTACAACTATTTTGGCAGCAAAGAGAACTTTGCTGCGGAAGCTATTCAGCACTATATAAATCCTTTCATTGATCAATTAAGCGACCATTTACAAAATCCGGATCATGATGCCCTCAGTGCTTTGCTGTGTTATTTTAATGAACTGATTAAAGAATTAGAAAAAGCAGATTATAAAGGCGGTTGTTTATTAGGTAATTTAATGGGCGAAATTGGTGATACCAGTGAACTTTGTAAAACATCCTTGCAAACGGCGGTACATCGTTATCGGGATTTATTGCAGACAGGCTTAATTAAGGCACAACAGGAAGGAACGGTAAGAACCGACAAATCAGCAGAAGAAATGGCTGATTTATTGGTTAATATGTGGCAAGGCGCTTTATTAAGAATGAAAATTGAACAATCCTCCACACCGCTTAAGCAATGCTGCGAAAATTTATTGGGTGATTTTTTTAAAGCCTGATATTATTATAATCTTTCAAGACGACCAGTCGTTTTAATTTAACCCAGGAGACATTACCATGCCAAAATATATTATCGAACGTGAAATTCCCGGTGCAGGCGCATTAACCGCACAGGATCTGCAGGGCATTTCGCAAAAATCATGCGGTGTTCTTAAGGATATGGGGCCAAAAATTCAGTGGGTAGAAAGCTATGTAACAGACAATAAAGTCTACTGTGTTTATATTGCACCCGATGAAGCAACCATAAAAGCCCATGCTGAACAGGGCGGATTTCCTGCCAATCGTATTTCCGAAATAAAAACGATGATTGACCCGACCACAGCTGAAGCTTAATCACTATAACAAGCATTAGGCGTAGGCCGGAATAAGACCACCCAAGCCTGTCTGAGCGTATCGAAGGGCGTAGCGCGTGGTGGCGTTTTCCGGGACACTCGTAAACATGCCGAAAACGCTCAACTCGCTTACGCTTGAAAAGCCTTAATCCGGCCTACATCTATTAGCCGTTATGTTACTGGTTATCCAGTATCTATAAAGTCAAGGTAAGAAAACTTGAAGATCGAGTATTAAGTTACCGTGCCCGTCAGGTGCGCTACAAATCTTAAAATAATCTGTCATTTACGCATTCCCATGCCACTGTGTATGGGAAAGTTTTTACAACGTCATACTGACCCTAAGAGGATTCCATGAAATTAGAAACTATAGCCGTACACGGTGGTTACAGCCCCGACCCAACCACCAAAGCAGTGGCAGTACCTATTTATCAAACCACCTCTTACGCCTTTGACGACACCCAGCATGGTGCCGATTTGTTCGACCTGAAAGTGGCCGGCAATATCTACACCCGCATCATGAATCCAACGACTGACGTACTGGAAAAGCGGGTAGCCGAACTGGAAGGTGGTCTGGCCGGACTGGCGGTAGCATCTGGTATGGCAGCCATTACCTATGCCGTCATGACCATTGCCGAAGCGGGCGATAACATCGTTTCTGCGGCCACTTTGTATGGCGGCACTTACAATCTGT
>CAIUYS010000511.1 GCA_903903365.1 uncultured Methylococcaceae bacterium | reverse complement strand
AAGAGTTGTCTCTGATGCAAGTATTGGGTGAATCAGGTGGCGGTTTGGTGACTATCGTAATGACTGGCAAACGCGAGGCCAGAAAAGTAACGATTGATGATTCGCTACTGGGCGATGATAAAGACATGCTGGAAGACTTGGTGGCTGCGGCTATTAATGATGCCGTTAATAAAGTCGGCAAAATGAAAAAAGAAAAAATGTCAGACATCACTGCCGGAATTCCTTTGCCTCCCGGATTTAAACTGCCTTTTTAATATGCAAATAAAAGGCTTGTTAGGGCAGTTAATACAAAACTTATGCTGCTTGCCAGGCGTTGGTCCTAAATCGGCGCAACGCATGGCGTTTTATTTGCTTCAACGCGATCGCAATGGCGCAAAAATACTGGCCGAAACGCTGCTACACGCAATTGCTACTATGGGACAATGCCGGCAGTGCCGAACACTGACTGAGCATGCGCTTTGTGAAATTTGCGCTGACAATTCAAGAGACGACTCTCTCATTTGTATTGTTGAAAGCCCCGCCGATGTCTGGATTATTGATCAGGCAACCTTGTTCAAAGGACGTTATTTTGTGTTACATGGGCGTTTATCGCCCTTGGACGGCATTGGTCCAGATGAGCTCGGTCTGGATTTACTGGAAAAACGGTTGGCAACGGGCGCTATTAAAGAGCTGATTTTGGCTACCAATTCAACAGTAGAAGGTGAAGCTACCGCTTATTTTATTGGCGAGATAGCCAAAAAACATCAGGTAAAAGCCAGCCGAATAGCACACGGCGTACCGATGGGAGGGGAGCTTGAGTTTATTGATAGCGGTACACTGTCACATGCGTTTAAAGGGCGAAAAGAGTTGTGATTAAGGTTAACTAAAGGTTCAAGGTTCAAGGTTAAAGGTTAAAGGTTAAAGGTTAAAGGTTAAAGGCTAAAGGGTGAGCGTGTGACGATGGTTTTTTCGCCTTTCGCCCTTCGCCTGATTTTCTGATTTTCCGATTTCGGCTTTGTGGTGGATAGTTAATTTTTAAAGGTGAAAATATGACTGATTGTTTGTTTTGCAAGATGGTTGCCGGCGAAATTAAACCGGATGTGGTTTTTGAAGATGATACGGTTCTGGCATTTAGAGATATTAATCCTCAAGCTCCGACCCATATACTGATAATCCCCAAGATTCATATTGCTACTTTAAATGATTTGGATGATGCGTTGCTTGCCGGCCATTTACTACAAACCGCCGCTTTGCTGGCCAAGCAGGAAGGTTTGTCTGAAGAAGGCTATAGAACCGTATTTAACTGCAACAAAAAGGGCGGGCAGGATGTTTACCATCTGCATTTGCACTTATTGGGCGGTCGACAAATGATTTGGCCGCCAGGCTAGATCAAGGTATTTTATTTATGCATTCACTTTAGGTAACTCGCAATAAATAACCTCCATCCTATTGTTCCCACGCTCTGGCGTCACTGCCCAGAGTTAAGCATCGTAATAATATAATACTGCGGCTGGAGTAAAACAGCTTTAGCTGTTTTTACAGGCAATAGCTGAAGCGATTGCACTCCGTTTTTTAAACAACTTTCGCTTAGGCAAATCGCAATAAATAAGCCTCCAATTTGGAGTGCAAACCTAGTTTGTACTCCGGCCTTTAGGCTGCTCGCAATAAATAATCTTCCACTTAATAGTTTCCACACGCTTCGTACACAGCGTTGTAGGGATCATTAAGTCGGTGGTGCTCCCAGAGTCAGGCAATGATTGGGGGTGTTATTTATTGCGAGTTACCTAATCTTATCGGTATTGAAAAATAACGAGGTGGTTTTGTTTTTGGTAATTAACCCTTAACCCGGGTAATTTTTAAAACGATGGATAATTCTTTCAAGCTGCGAAAAATCCTGGCTAAATGCACACGGTCTTTAACAGTCAGGGTGATTAAGTCAACACAAACACGATCATCCTGATCAATAACGGTGACATTTTCAATATTTGAACGCTGCTCTGAAATAGTTGAGGCAATGGTTGCCAATGCCCCGCGTTGGTTAAGTATTTCTATGCGAAGTTCAGCCGGAAAATCACCGGTCGCATCCAGGCTCCACTCAACATCCAGCCAGTTGGTGTGTGTTTTTCTAACGACAGAGCGGTTACGGCATTCGTGATGATGAACCACAATGCCTTTACCGGGATTAAAGTAACCGATGATTGAATCCCCCGGAATGGGTCTGCAACATTTGGCCAAGGTAATCACCATGCCTTCTGTGCCTTTTATAATCAGTGGTGTTTGTTGTATTTTACCGGAGTCATCCAGTTTGATATTGGCATTGATATCATCTTGGGTGAGTCGTTTTGCGATTAAAAACGGCATTTTGTTGCCTAAGCCAATGTCTTCCAGCAATTCGTTCATCGATGCTATCGACATGACTTTAAGTAATGTCTGTATTTTGGTTTCCTCAATGCTTTCCAGATGCACATGCATGGTTTGCAGTTCTTTTTCCAATAAGCGCCGGCCTAAACTAATCGCTTCCTGCTGTTTAAAATTTTTCAGATGGTTACGGATACTGGAACGCGCTTTTACGGTAGTGACATAATTTAGCCAAAGTGCGTTAGGCCTTGCCCAAGTTGCCGTAATAATTTCAACGGTCATGCCGTTTTCCAGTTTGGTTTGCAACGGCACCAGTTGTTTGTCAATGCGGGCAGAAACGCAGGCATTACCGATATCAGTATGAACGGCGTAGGCAAAATCGATAATCGTTGCGCCTCGGGGCATTTTAATAATCCCGCCTTTGGGCGTAAATACAAAAACTTCTTGAGGGAACAGGTCAACTTTTAAATTATCAATAAATTCAAGAGAATCACCGACCGTCTTCTGAATCTCCAATAAATCTCTTAACCATTCATTGGCACGCGCCTGAAATTTTTCAGTTTTATCGTCATCGGATTTATAGAGCCAGTGTGCGGCGATACCGGATTCAGCCATGCGGTGCATCTCGTGCGTTCTGATCTGGATCTCAATGGGAACGCCATAAGGACCGATAACTACGGTGTGTAGAGATTGATAGCCATTGGCTTTGGGCAGGGCAATATAATCTTTAAAGCGATATGGAATAGGTTTGTACAGATTATGAATAACACCCAGTGAACGGTAACAACCATCTGTATTGTCACAAAAAATCCGGAAGGCGTACAGATCAAAAATAGACGACAACGACATTTTTTTCTGGAGCATTTTTTGATAAATGCTATAAATGTTTTTTTCCCGTCCTGAAACTTCACAATGCAGGCCAACCTGTTCCAAGCGTTTTTTTATGGTACTTTCAATGGTGTCGACAACTTTGCTGCGGTTACCAAATGCTTTTTTCATGGCATTAGTTAAAACAGCGAAACGCATAGGATACATTGCCTGAAAACTCAGCGATTCCAATTTATGCCTTATTTTATTCATGCCCAGTCGATTGGCAATCGGGGCGTAAATATCCAACGTTTCACGCGCGATACGGCGTTTTTTTTCAGGGGGCATGACACCTAAGGTTTGCATGTTATGCAAACGGTCTGCCAATTTGACCAAAATTACCCGCAAGTCTTTGCCCATCGCAAGAAACATTTTACGGACATTTTCTGCTTGCGCTTCAGCACGGGTCTGGGATTTGCCGTCAATCTTGGTTAGCTTGGTAACGCCATCAACCAGTTCTGCAACTTCTACACTGAACTGGTTTGCCAGTTCTTTTTTACTGATGGGGGTGTCTTCTATGACATCGTGCAAAATGGCTGCCATAATGCCGCTGGCATCCATGCGCATCTCGGCAAGCGTGATAGCAACGGAGACAGGGTGGCAAATATAAGCTTCACCACTTTTTCGAAATTGGCCTGAATGTGCGTCGGCGCTATATTCATAAGCGCGGACGCAATCATTTATTTGATCTTGATCTAAATAGCCGGACAAAGTCGAACATAAACGCTGAATCAGTTCGTCCTGAGGGCGTTTGGGTTCGAGGGTGTCGGTTATTGTCGACATGGGTGTAAAGGGGGTTTAGAACATTGGGTTGTGGTCGTGCGCATCACCGACACGATGGAGAAGATTAATATTCTCTGTGGTGACATGACCTGCTGCGATTTCGCGCAAGGCAAGAACGGTATCTTTATCCTTTCCGCGAGGAAGAAACTCAGTTGCACCGTGGCTTAATTGGCGCGCTCTTGTGCTTGCCAATAAAACCAGTTTGAAACGGTTTTCTACATTTTCCAAACAATCTTCAATAGTAACTCTAGCCATTATTAAACCTAAATTAAGTAAAAAGCAATCAGCCTGTTTACCAGGCTGAAGGTGAATCCAATGTACAAGGTACAGGATGTAAGATCAAGGTACAAGATTTTTTTAAACAGTTAACGCTAAATCTTAGGTGATTTCTAAAAAGAATAAACCTATAGAGCTGTTTTTTTAACTATCTTCCGTGAGGTAAAAAATAAAAATTATGCGTGCAAGGAATAGCTTTTATTTTTGCACGAAAGTAGCGATCAGTATGATTTATAAAGTGTGACGTTATTTAACCCCCGTCACACTTTATTTTTTTAGCCGTGTGATTTTAATATGGCAACGGCAGGCAATTCTTTGCCTTCAAGAAATTCAAGAAACGCACCACCGCCGGTAGACGTGTACGAAACCTGGTCATTAATGCCGTATTTATCGATAGCCGCCAAGGTATCGCCGCCGCCAGCTATTGAAAAAGCACTGCTTTGGGCAATGGCTGTTGCTAATGATTGTGTGCCGTGACTGAATTGTTCGATTTCAAATACACCGACCGGACCATTCCAAACAATAGTGCCGGCAGATTTAATTAATTCAGCATACAATTTTGCCGTGTCGGGACCAATATCCAGAATCAAGTCGTCTGCTTCAACGTCTTCAACCTTCTTTATAGTAGCGATTGCTGTTTCAGAAAATTCTTTGGCACAAACGACATCAACCGGGATAGGGATGGCAGAACCTGCTTTTTTTGCCTCGGCAATCAAGTGCTGTGCTTCTGCTATTAAATCAGCTTCATAAAGTGACTTCCCAACTTGAAAACCTGCGGCCGCAATAAACGTATTGGCAATCCCGCCGCCAACAATTAATTGGTCTACTTTTTCTGATAGTGATTTTAATACCGTCAATTTAGTCGATACTTTAGAGCCGCCGACAATAGCCACCAAGGGTTTGGCGGGTGTTTCGAGGGCTTTGCCCAAGGCATCGAGTTCGCTGGCCAGCAAAGGGCCGGCGCAAACTATCGGTGCAAATTTGGCCACACTGTGAGTTGACGCTTGTGCGCGGTGAGCGGTACCAAAAGCATCCATCACAAAAACATCACAAAGAGCGGCCATTTTTTTCCCCAACTCATCACTGTTTTTTTCTTCGCCCACATTAAAGCGCACGTTTTCGCACAGTACTACTTCACCCGGTGCAATAATAACGCCTTCCAGCCAATCTTTTTCTACTCTGACGGGTTTACCCAGCAAGATAGACAAGCGTTCAGCAACCGGTTTTAAAGAAGCAGCTTCGTCATACTGACCTTCGTCAGGGCGGCCAAGGTGCGATAACAGTATAACCGCAGCGCCTGCGGCCAAGGCTTTTTCAATGGTTGGAACACTGGCTTGGATACGAATATCGCTGGTTACTTTGCCGTTTTTTACCGGCACATTAAGATCCTGACGAATTAATACCCGTTTTCCTGATAAATCCAGATCAACCATTCTTTGAATTGACATATTTTACGCTCTCAGTTTATGTGTATATTTAGTGTGACTTATTTCCATTTAATGGAACAACCCATGCTTGGAATCTGTTGTTGCGGGCCACGGCCGGTTTCTGCAATCTGCTTCATGGCTTCAAACAGGTCGCGCCTGGTATCGGCTGGTGCGGCTTCCTTCCGGCTGGCATCAAGCCTGCCTCGGTATTGCAATTCAAAGTCGCTATTATACCCAAAAAAATCGGGTGTGCAGACAGCATTATACTGTTTGGCTATTTGTTGGGTTGCATCGAATAAGTAAGGAAAACCAATATTCAGTTTTTCAGCCAGTAACTTCATATTGTCGAAAGAATCTTCAGGATATTCAGTCGGGTCATTGGACATAATGGCGACCGATTCAATCCCCAATTGCTTAAGTTCTTTGGCATCTCTAACTATTCGGTCTTGCACTGCTTTGACATAAGGGCAATGATTACAAATAAACATAATCAATAAACCTTTTTGACCCATACATTGTTGTAACGACCAGGTACGACCGTCAACGCCAGGTAATGTAAAATCAAGCGCTTTTTGACCAAATTCACAGACGGGTGTTGTTAATAATGCCATTTTTATTCCTTAAAATAGTTTGATAGACAGGTCGTTTTTATTATTAATGTCCGGTAAATCCACAAAAGGCTTTAAAAAATTTCACCAAGAAGACGCGAAGAACACGAAATTGTAAATTATTCAGTCCCGCCTCTTTGAAAAAAAGGGGTGCAATGCCGTTAAGTTAAGCGCAAGTTATTTAAAAAACTGGAGTGCAATCGCTTCAGTTATTGCATGCAAAACAGCTAAAGCGGTTTTACTCCAGTTGACTGTTTAACTTAACGGCATTGGTGGGCATGAATAATTACCTTGTTTTTCTTTTCTTCGTGTTCTTCGTGCCTTCGTGGTGAATAAAAAAGCTCATCAGTGCCCGATGTGTTTACTGCGTAAATAAGTGTCTGATTGCATTTCAATCAATCTTGATACAGTGCGTTTAAACTCAAATACCCCGTCACCTTTAGTATAAAGCTCTTGAGCCGGGACTTCAGCGGTACATATAAGTTTTACTTTATGCTCGTAAAGCGCGTCAATCAAGATCATAAAACGCTTGGCCTCGTTACGTTTATCGGCTGATAATTT
>CAIUYS010000510.1 GCA_903903365.1 uncultured Methylococcaceae bacterium | reverse complement strand
TCACCTCCCCCTTTGAAAAAGGGGGATTGAGGGGGATTTATCTAATAAAATCTCCCCTAACCCCTCTTTTTCAAAGAGGGGGACTGAATACTTACGAAGATTTTGCTTTGGTTTTTCTTCGTGAACTTCGTGTCTTCGTGGTGAATTAATATCTTTAAGTTGATGTGTATGAGGTTACGCTATCGCTAACCCAACCTACAACTGTAATCAGAAGGCACAACCCGGCTTAACACCCAACTTTTTAAGCACTATTGCCATGGGGCAAAACCCCGTAAATGCTGATTGCAATAAATTGGCACCCACAAAAGCGGTAAACCATAACCAGTTTTCAGAATGAAAATGCGCCAGTAATAAACTAATCAGGATAAAACTGCCGGCAACGGCAAATACTATTCTATCTATACTCATTTTAATGACCTTTTATCCGAACTACGCCCAATAATTTAAGCATTAGCTTTTCATAATACGGTTCACTGATGCCTTTTCTTACTTTGCGCATAAAGTATTTCTCGAACCCGATTTTAGCCAAATGCACCCATTTACCTTCCGCAGACCAAGTTGTGTTGCGCGGTGGAATTTGCGGCATAGCCAGAAAAGCGACGCCGGAATCACCAAAATCAGCCAGACATAAAGCATTCCACGTTGCTATGTGTGTTGGCTCTTTACCGGCCAGTTCATCAGCAATATTATGGGCGGTGGTCGTCACCATCGATTCAATCATGTAGCCGGTTTTGGGCACTCCTACCGGCACGGGTGTCTTTTCAAGCGGGGGAATAGCAATACAAACACCGACCGAATAAATGTTTTTAAAGGTGGTATTACGCTGATGATCATCCACCAACACAAAACCGCGCGGATTAACCAATCCTTCAACATTACGTACAGCATCAACACCGGTAAATGCAGGTAACATCATGGAATGCTTAAAAGGCAGCTCATGTTTTTTCTTGTCATTACCATCCTCGTCAACCTCAGTCACAAACATCATGCCGGGCTCAACCTTGTCTACCTTGGCATTGGTTATCCATTTGATAGACTTTTCACGCAAGGCGCTTTCCATAAGACCTTTGGTATCACCAACACCGCCCAGCCCTAAATGTCCGATGTAGGGTTCCGAGGTGACGAAAGTCATCGGTACTTTATCCCGCACTTTTTTATTACGTAATTCCGTTTCAAGAATCATCAAATATTCATACGCAGGACCATAACAAGAGGCCCCCTGAACCGCACCGATAACAATCGGTCCGGGATTTTCCATAAATTTATCCCAATCTTCGGCCGCCACCGCAGCATGATCTACATGACAGACAGATGAGGTATAGCCCTTCGGCCCTAAACCGGGAATTTCATCAAAGGCCAAGCGCGGCCCTGTCGCAATAACCAAAAAGTCGTAGGCAACCTCGGAACCATCAACCAGCTCAACCTGATTGTTAACCGGATCCACTTTTGCTGCCGCTTTTTGAATGAATTCAATGCCTTTCTTTTTCATCACCGGCGCTAACTCAATCTTTAAGTCTTCCGGTGTTCGCCATCGGGGTGGAACCCAAGGATTTGACGGCACAAAATGAAAAGTCGGGCTATCGGAAATCACAATAACATCGTGCTTTTTCCCTACCGTCTCTTTCATTTCATAAGCCATGGGTACACCGCCAATGCCTGCCCCTAAAATTACAATACGAGCCATGATACTCTCCTCATTATTAGTTTATTGTGGGTCTTACGTGTTTTCAATTGACTTTTAGTCGCTTAAAAATCCCGTTAAAGTGAACCGGTGCAAATCCTGAACAACGAAAAAGAAAAAATCATTAGCCCATAATTGATCAGACAACAGCACCGAAAAACAAAAAAACCATATTAGCGTTAGATAATATTGCTAGACAATAGCATATTTTAATCTTAGGATACAAGACTAATTATTAAGGCTAACCACAATCAAAAACGGTTTACTAATTATAATTTAACGCTAAAGACAAGGTATTTTGTTTAGCTTGTATCCTGTCTCGTTTATTTCACTAATGAACTACAGAACAACAACCCATAGGTAAATCAATGATTTCAGAAACCGTGGTTAATTTATCTCGCTGGCAGTTTGCAGCAACCTCTTTATATCATTTTCTATTTGTTCCATTGACCTTAGGCTTATCGTTTTTACTGGCCATTATGGAATCGACCTACGTTATGACCGGCAAAGAAATTTACAAGGATATGACCCAGTTCTGGGGGAAATTATTCGGGATAAATTTTGCGCTGGGTGTGACCACCGGCTTGACGATGGAATTTCAATTCGGCATGAACTGGTCTTATTTCTCGCATTATGTCGGTGATATTTTTGGCGCTCCGCTTGCCATTGAGGGCTTGATGGCTTTTTTTCTGGAATCTACCTTTGTCGGCCTGTTTTTCTTTGGCTGGGATAAATTGGGCAAAGGCCAGCATTTGTTAGTGACCTGGCTGGTGGCTTTAGGAACCAACCTGTCAGCGTTATGGATTTTGATCGCTAACGGTTGGATGCAAAATCCGGTCGGTGGAGAATTTAATTATGAAACCATGCGTATGGAACTTTCCAGCTTTGGCTCGCTGTTATTTAACCCGGCTGCCCAAGTTAAATTTGTTCATACCGTTGCCGCTGGTTACACCACCGCGTCTGCTTTTGTGCTGGGTATCAGTGCTTATTACATGCTGAAAGGTCGTGACGCCGCTTTTGCACAACGCTCTTATACCATTGCCGCCGGGTTTGGTCTGGCCGCCATTCTATCAGTTATTGTCTTGGGTGATGAAAGTGGCTACACCGATGGCGAAGTACAAAAAGCCAAACTCGCGGCGATTGAAGCGGAATGGCACACAGAAGCACCGCCGGCCGCCTTTACCGTCATTGGTATTCCTGACCAGGAAACCATGGAAACACGTTATGCCTTAAAAATACCGTGGGTGCTGGGCTTGATTGGTACGCGCTCTATCGATGAACCGATTACCGGATTAACAGAAATTCTGGAAAAAAATCGTTTGAGGGTACGTGAAGGTATAAAAGCTTACACCGCGTTACAAACATTAAGAACCGGTAACCGGAATGCCGACACGCTCGCAGAATTTGACCTATACAAAAAAGACCTAGGTTATGGTCTATTGCTTAAACGTTATACCGATAAAATTGTGGACGCCACTGATGCCCAGATAGAACTGGCCGCGAAATCGTCACTACCCCGAGTCGTGCCGTTATTCTGGACTTTTCGGATCATGGTCATTTGCGGCTTTATTATGCTGGGGATATTTGTTATGGCCGTCATTGCCAGTTCAATTCGTAAATGCAGACAGACCTGGTTATTACGTGCCAGTCTTTTGATGATGCCTTTGCCTTGGATTGCCTGTGAAATGGGCTGGTTTGTCGCCGAGTTTGGCCGGCAACCCTGGACCATTGCAGAAATTTTACCGACATTTTTAAGCGCATCCTCCTTAACCGAACTGGATTTATACCTAAGTCTGGCAGGCTATATCGGTTTATATACGGTATTTTTAGTTATCGAAGTTTTCTTGATGCTTAAGTTTATCAAGTTAGGGCCCAGCAGCCTGCATAAAGGTCGCTATCATTTTGAAATTGCTTCAGGAGTTACCCCATGATTTTTGATTATGAAACCATGCGCTTAATCTGGTGGGCTTTATTAGGCGCTTTATTGATTGGCTTTGCCATTACCGACGGCTTTGACTTGGGCGTCGCCATCTTATTACCCTTTTTAGGCAAAAATGATAGCGAGCGCCGCGTCATTATTAATGCCATAGGCGCTACTTGGGAAGGCAATCAGGTTTGGTTTATAACAGCCGGAGGGGCTTTGTTTGCGGCTTGGCCGATGGCTTATTCCGTGGCATTTTCAGGATTTTATTTTGCCTTACTGTTAACCTTGTTTGCGTTATTTTTAAGGCCGATAGGCTTTGATTATCGCAGTAAATTACCCAGTCGAAAATGGCGCAGTAATTGGGACATTGCCTTGTTTGTCGGTGGCCTTGTGCCTGCGTTGATTTTTGGCGTGGCCTTTGGCAATTTATTAAAAGGGGTGCCATTTTATTTTGACACTGATATGCGTATTTTTTATACCGGTTCCTTCTGGGCATTATTAAACCCTTTCTCGCTAGCGGCGGGACTGGTTAGCTTATCCATGCTCATTATGCACGGCGCGGTATTTTTACAAATCAAGACCGTGGGCGACATTAATCGGCGCTGTAAAACCGTAGTTCTTGTTTTTGCAACACTCACATTGGCCATTTTTGCCCTGGCCGGTATCTGGGTAACCACTATTGATGGCTACCAAATCAGCACCGAAGTTTTACCCAATGCCCCATCCAACCCGCTCGCCAAAATAGTTTATAAAGAGCCGGGCTTGTGGTTGGCTAATTATGCGCGTTTTCCTGTGCTATGGATCATACCCGGATTGGCGTTTATTGCTGGTGCGGTCACCATCCTGCTATCAAAAATCGAGCGTCCCGGATTGGCCTTTATCACCAGTTCTTTAACATTGACTTCCGTTATTTTAACCGCTGGCGTGTCACTATTTCCTTTTCTGATACCGTCAAGTTCGGCCATGAACAGCTCTTTAACCGTGTGGGATGCCAGTTCCAGTCTTGCCACATTAAAAATCATGTTCTGGGTGACGTTGATTTTTTTACCCATCGTTGTTGCTTACACCACTTGGGCGTTTCGTGTGTTGCGCGGAAAAATAACGCTGGAACACATTCATCAGAACGATCACACGGCTTATTAGGAGACTCTTATGTGGTACTTTACCTGGATACTTGGCTTATTACTGGCCTGCTCATTAGGCATTATGAATGTACTTAGACTGGAGGCACAGGAAACTTGGGATAAAGAACATATTGCTTTAGACCCGTTAACCCGGTTAATGACCAAAGACACCATGCTGAGCCGTTTAAAGGAGAAAGTTGAAAATTCCAAACGCAACGGCTTTCCTTTTTCTATTCTTTTTATCAGCTTAAAAGATTTTAAAGCTCAAAATAATATAGCGGCTTATGAAATGGATGCGATATTACGTAACGTGGTCGATTGTTTTAAAGAAGACATTAGAGTCGGCGTTGATATTGCGGCAAGAATGGATGAACAGGATTTTATTATTGCCATGCCCGGATCTCCCTTAAAAAAAGCGGAAGAAATTGCGCTACGGGTTAAAAATGCAATCGCGGAACATGTAAAAACACCCCAAGGCTTGGTTGTTAAAGTAACCACCGGCGTTGCGGAATACTCCGCTTTATCTGAACAATTAGCCACTACCGCGCATGAAGTGGATAAATTGATCAGCATTGCAACAGCAAAAAGTGGCTGATAATTACAGCGTCTATGTAGTCAACACGGCATGAATTAAGGCTCACTCCGCCTTCTCCCATCATGAT
Source organism: uncultured Methylococcaceae bacterium (assembly GCA_903903365.1). Lineage (GTDB taxonomy): Bacteria > Pseudomonadota > Gammaproteobacteria > Methylococcales > Methylomonadaceae > Methylobacter_C. Next base: position 4,478 of record CAIUYS010000510.1, on the reverse strand, counting down.
AGGGCGGGGTGTAAACTTCAAAATAAGCGCCCGATTCCAGGTTAAATCAACTGAAGAATTATCGATGCAAAATAAAACCGTTCTTATTCATAAAATTGGCGATATGCTGGTAGACAGCTTTCACTATCTGGCCTTATTTGGCATAGGCGCCACTATAGTCTGGTCAGCTATTCATGATTATATAGAAATGATGAAGACAGGCCATGCCAATCTGGAGGAGATACTGTTATTGTTTATCTATCTTGAATTAGGCGCGATGGTGGGTACTTATTTTAAAACACGTCGGTTGCCCGTACAGTTTCTAATTTATATCGCCATTACTGCGTTATCACGCCATTTAGTCATTGACGTCCAAAAAGTAGCCGATAGCTTCCATCTTTATTTACTACTGAGCATAACCGTAGCCATTGCCCTGCTCAGTGTTGCCATATTAATCTTGTCTTACACCGCCAAAAATTACGGCTGCCCGGAAGACAATGACATTGGAGACAAAAAATAACAGGCGTTAACTGCTACACCTAAAGCACCTATCTCCTGCTGTTATCGTCAACACCCAAATCCGCGCATGAATACAAAATCCACTGCAATTTTTACGCAACGACTGCCTTCAGCATCGACGTTTTCCCCACCATAATATCCACCGCTTTCAATAGCCGCTTAAAAACAGATTCTTGGAGATAAGGAATATTATGTTTTTTACACAAAGCCATCACTTGTGGCTGCACTTTTTGATATTGACTTAAGGGCATATCCGGCCATAAATGATGCTCGATTTGATAATTCAACCAGCCATAAAAAAAGTTATTTAAATTAGAACCTGTTGGATAATTCACTGATCCTAAAATTTGCCGCAGATAAAATTCGCCTTTGCCTTTGGCTTTTTCATCAAACGTCATCACATCATCTCCGGCATGATTGGGGATCATCACCAGAAAACTGTGCATATTGGTAAAAATTTCTGCCAAAATTGAATTAATTAATACGCTGATAACAGCAAAACTTCCTAAGGGGGAAAACAGCAAAGGCAACAACACAAAGCGATAAGCCGTGTAAGGCAAAATACTATGCAGCCATAATCCTCGCCCCTGTCGGGTAAATAAACTCCATGCCCCAAGGCGGGTCATCACAGGTTCTGGCTCGCCCTGCTGTCTGGCAGAATCTAAACGTAATTCCTTATGGGTTCTGGGCGTGTAATAGACAACTTTCCATATCCCCGAAAAAAACGCCACAATGACATAACGTTGCCACATCGGCAGATTTGATTGCCTTAGCCACTGCATATTATGTTGCGCATTATTCGGATCGTTTTTTTCACCCAAGCTGTAATGATGCAGTTTGTCATGCTCATGATGCCAACCGGCTGGCGTCATCCAGTCAGGCCAATCCAAAAATCGCCGCCAGCCTTGCGCAAATTTCTTGCTGGTATAATTGGCATTTACACCATCAATTTTGTTGTAGGCTCTATGACTAATGGGATGCCCTACTTGTGTCCAACGGGTGAAGCTACCTTGACTGATTAACAGCGCAGAAACAGGATTGGGGAAAATCCAGGCAGTGCCATAGCCGATGAGGGAACAAATTTTTCCCCAGCGTTCCATTCTTGTTAAATGCTTAAAATCTTCAATGCTGATATTGGCTAAAGCTTGTTGGTGAATTTCGCTAATGTCTTTGGCTAATTGCCCGCGATCTACCGACTGATAACTGTCTAAACTCAAAACGTGCTGCCCCTTGTAAGTGCAATGGTGGGAAGTTGAAAAACTTCGCTGATACGGTAAATATGAAATAATTAAAAAAAACAACACAGAATAAGGCTTTAACTGTTATTTTTCAAATTATATTATCGCCCCGTCTCTCTGTGGCGCTGTTCACCACTAATAATTTATACTTTTATATTCAACAAGATGCTTTACCGAGCTACTAACAGGCAAGGTAAATGGCAACAAATAACATCCGCCAAGTTTCGCAATACTAACGCTTAGCTGAGTAGTAGGGTTCGCATCGCGCAAATAAAGCCGATTAGTGGGTGCGGTTTTAGGTGCGCGATGCGCACCCTACCACTGATCCCTGTTATTGCGTTACTCTTGAGCGTCTCTTTGCAAGGACAAACTAATGCAGCCCTGCGCTTGTTCACTATAAAAATCTGCGCTTATCCATAAATCACCGACAGCGGCCAGCTTGTCGTCCAGATAAATCAAAGGGATTGCATCCCTTTCCCACGGTGGAACACTTGCCTCCTGAAATAGGTTTTTTAGGGAATGATGACCTTTACGCTTTGGCAAGCTCATTTTTTCCCCGCCACTGCGGGCCTTTACACTAATTATTGCCTTTTGCCACTGCTCGCAACTTATCCCCGTCGATGACGGCACCCAAAACAAGCGTTGATGAGTTGATATTCTGAGTGAGGTTTGTCCGACTGACCAGACACTTTCCCGGACTATTTCAGGTGCGACTGTTTTAAGGCAATACAGCTTATCCCGATAACGGCGCACACAATAACCCTGCCCTGATAATACCGGATCAGCATCTTCCCTTGCTGAAATAACCTCAGACTGCAAGCGTTCAATAAACGCTTGCGCAGGCATTTTTAAGTTGAGCGCCTGAAACCATTCCCTGATGATCAGCGCTTGTTGGATGCTGTTAACTAATTTTAACTGACTGATGCAAAGTGTCTGATCGGCACGAGTAAAAACCCCACGGAATAATGCGTCAGCATGTTCCGAAACTACAAGTTGTGCATCGGCACAATGTCTGGCAGAACGCGCTACCGTTTTATCACACGCAGGCCATCGCTGCTTTAATAAGGGCAATACCGCATTGCGTAGAAAATTGCGATCGTAATCGTTACTGAGATTACTGGGATCATCGACCCAGCTTAACCCGTGTGCTTGCGCATAATCGTTGATTGAAGACTTTGAAACATTTAGCAACGGTCGCAGCATAAGACCTTGACCAAAAGCCATACGCTCGGGCATTGCCGATAACCCGCGCAAACCACTGCCACGAAATAGTTGCAACAAAACCGTTTCCAATTGATCGTCTCTGTGTTGGGCAACCAACAGCACATCATTAGCGCCAATTAATGACTTTAATGCTTTGTAACGGGCATTTCTGGCGGCTTCTTCAGGGCTTTCTCCTTGGCTTGCAACGGCATTAACCCGCAGCAGTACAAAATTAACGCCCAGGATTTCTGCCGTTATTTTGCAATGTCCAGCCCAGGCTTCTGCTTCTGCCTGTAAGCCATGATGCACATAAACCGCAGTGATTTTGTCCTTAAGTTCTGTTATTGAGGCGCACAAGTGCAATAACACATGAGAATCCACACCGCCGCTGTAGCCTATGTAAATATGTACCGGGTTATTACATTGATTTAGCGCTGATATTATAGAATGTGCTGAAAGCAACTCTGTCATGTGTGTTCTTGGTGAGTCGTTGTGCGGTAAATGTTCAGCCCCCTTTTTTTTCAAAGAGGGGGACTGAACATTGATGCTGTGTGAGTTAAACAGAATACTTAATAAACCATGGAAACAGACATTATTACCTTGGCTTTTCTTCGCGTCTTCGTGGGTTTAGATCTTAAGTTAATGCATCAGGTTAGCGCAAGCCGATCATTATTTTTTAATTAAATTTTTGATAACAGGCCAACCGTGCTTTAACCATTGCTCTTTTACGAACAAGGCGGCGGGTTTAATCTGACGAGAAAGGGTCTTAAGAACCACCCATATCCGATCGGCGATTGATGCTTCAGGACTATCTCGCCATTCCAAATAACGTGAACCGAAACCATTAATAAATACCGGTTTAAACAGCCACATTTCCAGAATAGAGGTGACCCACATAAACATAAATGAAATCCCCATACCCATACCGGCAAAAATAACCAGCCAGGCAAACATCGGGTGAATTTTAGTCAGCCACCAAGACATAATATCTGCCACAAGAAACGCATAAGGCATACCGATTGCGATACATTTATATTGCGTGGTTGTCGTTTCTGCAAAACTAAAAATAAGACCGACAAACATGAAAATAAAGCTGATACCGAACAAATGGATATGCGAAATCCGCGTTAAGGACGCGAAGGTAGCTCCGGTATCCTGTGTGGTATAGGGTTTTAATTCTTCATAACTGGTAAAGCTGGGTATTCCAGACGCTTCTTTGTTATGGCACATCACACAGCGGGTTTCGATTATTTTTTCAATGCCGTTATCTTTATAATCATACTTATCAGCACCATCTCTGACCCACTCCATAATCTTGAAGCGTTCCTGATCGGGTGCATTGGCTTTCATGGCACCGTTAAGCTGCGTTTCAAGTACCGTGCCTGAACGGTTGCCGTAATAACTGTAAACAATATCATCAACCGACAATCCAAATTTTCCGTCCGCCATGCCATGCGTAAACAATATTTGAATTAATGCAAATAGATAGCCTATGCCTACGGTACAAAGATAACCGGTAAACAATACTTTGATAGGCGT
>CAIUYS010000509.1 GCA_903903365.1 uncultured Methylococcaceae bacterium | reverse complement strand
GGAAACAGTCATAATCTCAAAAATTCACCTTGCCATAACCCTCAGTATTGGCAACGCGACAGCCCACGCTTTAGATCATGTTCTATTGCGACCATATAATCCAGCGCCGATATGCTGAAAGCCACGTATATGTAAGTCGAAGCCCAAGTTGGCGATGTAAGAACAGATATTGTTCAGACTTCAGGAAGTCGGTATAAGGCATTCCGATATCATGTTCCAGTTCTTGAAAGCGCTGTAATTATGCAAAGCTCACTAGCATGATTAATGCTTCTAACCCAGACTACGTCTGGCTCGCGACAAAGCACTGTGCATAAAAAGACACTGGTCATAAGGGTCGGGGGGAGCCGATGGATTTACTTTAATATAGCTGATTTGAATGGTAGCTATCTGTAATGATTTTCGGCACATAACGAATAGTCACAATCGGCGCCAACATGACCTTTCAACAGCAAGGTTTAGAATCGTTTTTAGCCAGAAAAATCGGTTCGACAATCCTTGTAAAAAACAGCGCTGCTAGTGATGCTCCCAAAATAGGAGAGAGTCCGTAAACAAATAAACCAAAATTGTTATCTGGAAATGATGGTTTTCCCCAACCTGCAAGGTAGCTAAATAGCCTTGGAGAAAGGTCTCTGGCAGGGTTCAGTCCAGCCTGTGTGAGTGAAGCAATGATGCAGATAATGATGGTTACGGTTAAGCCAATGAACAATGGCGCAAAAGCATTATCCGGTCTGCCAATGTTACAACCCTCAGTCAGTGAGAAGATCGGAAATACCAGAAGAAATGTCCCAATAGACTCGGCAGAAGCGGCCTGAGCAGTCGACACCACGAACGCAACCCCGTTGCTTGGGTTTGGATAAAATTCCCCAAACAGCATTGCCGTTTTTATTGATTCTGATGCGTCTCTGTTAATGTGATGGCTGGTCTCGTAACTTGTTATGCTCGATGAAAACAACAAAAAAAGAACGGCTGCTGCAACAAATGCGCCCAGAAATTGTCCTGCAAAGTAGGGAACCAATTTACCTATCCCCATTCTTCTCGCCACGACCATTAAGATACTGACAGCCGGATTCAGATGTGCACAAGAAAAGTGCCTGGTTACATAGATTGCAAGAGTCACTCCGATACCCCAAATCGCAGCGACTTGAAATAAGCCGGAAAATGCGGAATAAAACACCGACACAATAACCGACCCGCAGCCAAAGAACACCAGCAGACAGGTTCCAATGAACTCACCGAGGAAATAGGACGCGGCATGATGTAATCTCATAAACTTCCCTTTGCTAATGCAATTTGTGTTTAATTAATGATGGGTGATAAACAAAAGGTTATAAAGTTTCATAGAAATTTGCTGAACACCTTATCGAACAAGACTTTCAGCTTGTTTTCAACTTCTAAAAAATAGACCGTTCTGAAAGTGTAATTTTTAGGAGATTTAAACTAGGAGTCTTTCTGACTTAAGAATTAATTAAAAACAAAGAGTTACAAAATGGCGGAAGACAAAATCCGTTAATAATAACGTCAAGGTTGTGTAATTAACGTAAAATTCGGTAACCAATAAAATTGAATTCTCTTTAATTCAATTAGTTATAAGTCAGACAGACTCCTAGCTAATTTTTTCGTACCTAGAATAAAGAGTTTGTCTTAAATATAGACCAACGTAGAGGCTCATAGAATAACGAAAGCTCAGGCTATAAGCCATTGATATCATTAGTTTGTCCGCGTGCCACACATTTACGATCGCTTATAAATCCTGTGAAACTTTAGAGCCTTTTGTTTATTAGAACCCAGTAGAGTGTTTTAAATTCCACCAGAGGACATTTCTGCCATATCGATAATCGATAGGTAAAAGTATTTTGTTGCCAACCTATAGTTCTTTGCAAATGAATAAATTATAAATTTTGACATAAAAAAACAATAATATAAAACTGTTATCTCTTAAAACAACCATCAATTCATTTGCAAAGAACTATAATTATTTTTAACAGTCTTCAGGCTATTTTTCGTATTTCAATCATTGGAAAGTATAGTCATTATCGGCTGTTACACAGGCGTTCTGAAGCATCAATGGCTGTAGCAAATTCAGAACGCTGTCACTTAATTGTTTAAAAAAATGGGCTGGTCACATCAGTCTTTATGTTAAGATAAATTTTATTTTTTTTGGGGTTTATCATGAAACTGTTTAGCCGCACCGTACTGTGTTTGTTTGCTATAGCTGCCCTCGCTGGTTGCGCATCAAGCACCATCACCTCTCGCCAGGAATACCAAGGTGGGAAAATCGCCCGACCCGATCACATTATTGTCTATGACTTTGTCGCAACTTCTGCCGATGTGCCGGCAGAGCAGATTGCGACCGGCCGTCAGGTAGGCGCAGAAGTCGCAAAAGTTCTGGTCGAGGACATCCAGGCCATGGGACTTCCGGCAGAGCAGGCTTCGAGTCAAACGGTTCCACAAATTGGTGATCTTGTGATCAAGGGTAATATCCTATCGGTTGATGAAGGCAGCGTCGCAAAACGCGTTGCACTCGGTTTCGGCTCAGGCGCTGCTCAGTTGAAAGTAGCGGTAGAAGGTTACCTAATGACGTCTCATGGACTTACAAAACTTGGCTCCGGCAGCGCAGATAGCAGCGGTAGCAAATCACCAGGCGCCGCTTTGGGTGTGGTCGGGGCTGTTGCGACTGCCAACCCTGCGGGGCTCATCATCAGCACTGGGATGAAAGTCTATGGCGAACAAAGCGGCAGCAGCACAATTGAAGGTAGGGCCAAGGATATGGCTAAGGAAATCGCCGATGTTCTACAAGTAAAGTTCAAACAACAGGGCTGGATCTAATCGAGCAAGGTCAGTAACCAATGTCAGCTCCGTTAACTGCGTTTATTATTTTTGTCTGTATGTTTTGTGGAATGGCGCTGGGTTCATACCTCCGGTTGGTTTTACCAGATGATCACACGCAAGCAGACTCCAAAAATATTCTGATGACCTCGGCCGGTATGATGGCTACGCTGATCGCTTTGATTATTGGTCTGCTGGTAACTTCGGCAAAAGGCACATACGATGTTGCAACCTTAAGTATTACCCAAACGGGCGCTAAGATCATCACGCTCGACTATTACTTGTCTCGTTATGGATCGGAAGCGAAAGAGGTGCGGGAACTTTTACCTCAGGCCATTGCCTCCGGGATCGAGCGCATCTGGCCTAACGAAAGCAAGCATGGTGCGGATTTGGCGAAGATGGAAAGTGAAACCGAGATGGCTGTTATTTATAACAAGATTCGTGAATTCTCGGCAAAGAATGACTCCCAAAAATATCTTCAAACTCAGGCCTTGCAATTAATTGATGACATCATGCAATCACGATGGATGTTAATAGAGCAGTCACAAACCAAATTGCCGAGGGTATTTCTTGTGGCACTCACCTTCTGGCTCACCGTCCTGTTCGCCCAATTTGGCCTATTGGCTCCTCGAAACCGGACGGCAATGTCGGCATTATTAATCTGCGCGCTATCGATGTCCGGCGCTATTTTTCTTATCCTGGAATTGAATCAGCCCTTGGAGGGGACTATCAAGGTTTCGAGCGCCCCGCTTCATAAAGCACTTTTATTAATCGGGAAATAGCGCCTTCAGTAAGTCAATAAAAGTAAGCAATATGAACATTTGCAAAGATTAACAATATTCTTCTTTTTTGCGTGACAAGTTTTGATTTATGATTCACCACGGACAGGTGCTGTTGCCAGATAAATCTCACAAATAAAATTAAGCAGAGCCATAATCAAGCAAATCATGGTTGCTACAAATAAGTAGGCTATTAACTCTGAGAGGTTAAATTCCTTAAATGATCCTATAAACAATACTGCAACGACTGTTTTTTACGCGCATTAACCTGTTACACTTTTTAGATTATTTACCGTTAAAAAGTGTTTTTATCAATCAAGGTTAAAAGTACTGTATGTTAACGAGAGCCAGATAATAACTTGTTAGCTAGCTCGGATATCACACTCAATTAAATTGCAAAAGAAAGGAGAAATAAATGAAAAGCGGCTTCATGAAATACCTTCTTACAGCGGCTCTGTCTTGTTTGTTATGGGCAAGCTCCCTATACGCAAAAACCCCACAGCAGATGAAAATGACCACGCTTATTGCGCCCGGTGTCGCGGTGCCGGACAAGGTCGAGACATCCATCGGCAACTTAAAGCTGAACTACGGCTACCCCGATGACGCGACTACGCAGAAAGTCTACGACAACCTGGATGCTTCGCGTGCGTTGCAAGCCTACCTGCTGGCTATCCCGATAGTGAACCAGGTCGGTATGCGTGCCACACTCCGTGAGTTTGGACCGGTAAACCAGACGGATGTAATCTGGGAAGACCTCGTAGATTCGAAAACCATAGAACTTACGGCGAATGACAACACCATCTATAGCTTTATTTGGCTTGATACGAAAAAGGGACCATTGGTCGTGGAAGTTCCACCCATGGTTCTGGGCGCTATTGATGACTTCTGGTATAAATGGGTTGCCGACATCGGTATCACGGGTGAAGACAAAGGCAAAGGCGGCAAGTATCTGATTCTACCTCCCGGTTACGCCGGTGAAGTACCTGAAGGTTATTTCGTTGTGCGACCGAGTACCTACGGCAACTGGATGCCCTTTCGTTCCTTTCTCGTCGATGGCTCGACCAAACCTGGCGTTGAAGCAGTCAAGAAATATCTGACTGTGATACACCACAGCAGTCAAGAAATACCTGACTGTGATGCTTGACTGATTCGAATTTAACCGTT
>CAIUYS010000508.1 GCA_903903365.1 uncultured Methylococcaceae bacterium | reverse complement strand
TTTTAAAATCGTCTGTTGCATTTGCCGATTGCGGATGCACTTCCGGGTAGGCGGCAACATGAATCTGAAAGTAATCACCGGTTTCTTGGCGAATAAACTCGACCAGCTCGTTGGCATAACGAAATTCTCCAGCTGACAACATGCCGGAAGGTAAATCGCCTCTTAAGGCAACAATTTTCGCAATGCCATTGTCCTGATAGTTTTTAAGAATCGCACGAATATTGTCTTTGGTTGAGGCAACACAGGATAAATGTGGTGCAGCAGCGATACCTTTTGCCTGAATATCAATAACGGTATCGAAAGTTTTATCGCGCGTTGACCCACCGGCACCAAAGGTAACAGAAAAAAAATCGGGATTGAGCTCAGCCAGTCTGCTATGCACTTGTTGTAAATTTACCGCACCTTCTTCTGTTTTAGGTGGATAAAATTCAAAACTGAATAACTGGGGATGTTTTTTTTGTGATTGCATTTTGGCCTCACTGACGGGAATCTACAAAGTAGATTTTCCAAGGTCTTCATGAAAGTAACACGATGAATGCTATGCGTACGTGGTTACTATAATTTGAGACGCAAGATGTAGAGACGCGAGGCGTCTCTACAGGCTTTATATTCCCAGGCCGAAGCGAGAGAACAATGATGGATCAATAACGATAATGATCCGATTTATAAGGGCCTTCAATCGGAACATTAATATACTTGGCTTGCGCATCTGTTAAGGTTGTCAAATTAACACCCAGTTGTGCAAGGTGTGATCTTGCCACTTTTTCATCCAGATTTTTAGGCAGAATATAAACTTTATTTTCGTACTTGGCGGCATTTTTCCACAATTCTATTTGCGCCAAAACCTGGTTACAAAATGAATTGGACATTACAAAACTGGGGTGGCCTGTACCACAACCCAAATTAACCAGACGGCCTTCAGCCAAAATAAGCAAACGTTTGCCATCAGGAAAAATGACGTGATCAACTTGAGGTTTAATATTTTCCCATTCATAATGGCGCAATGAGGCAATTTCGATTTCAGCATCAAAATGACCAATATTACAAACGATTGCCTGATCCCTCATGGCCAGCAGGTGTTCATGGGTAATAATGCCAAAGTTGCCGGTTGCCGTCACAAAAATATTAGCGATAGGCGCCGCTTCTTCCATAGTGACTACGCGATAACCTTCCATCGCCGCTTGCAAAGCACAAATGGGGTCAATTTCAGTAATCCATACTATTGCACCCAGACCACGCAAAGATTGGGCGCTACCTTTACCCACATCGCCATAACCACAGACTACCGCTATTTTGCCGGCAATCATGACATCAGTTGCGCGTTTGATGGCATCAACCAAAGACTCGCGGCAACCATACAGGTTATCAAATTTTGATTTGGTCACTGAATCGTTCACATTAAAAGCAGGGACTTTTAACGTACCTTTTGCCACCATCTCATACAAACGTAACACGCCGGTAGTGGTTTCTTCAGACAAACCTTTAACATCCGCCATTAATTCAGGATAGTTGTTATGCATCAGAGTGGTTAAATCACCACCATCATCCAGAATCATGTTGGGTCTCCAGCCATCAGGACCTTCAATAGTCTGGACAATACACCATTCAGCCTCTACTTCGGTTTCGCCTTTCCAGGCAAAAACAGGGATACCTGCTGCCGCCATTGCTGACGCGGCATGATCCTGGGTAGAAAAAATATTGCAGGATGACCAACGTACTTCTGCACCCAAAGCGGTCAGTGTTTCAATTAATACCGCTGTTTGTATCGTCATGTGCAGACAACCCGCGATACGGGCACCTTTTAACGGTTTTTCCTGACCATATTCTTCACGCAACGCCATTAACCCCGGCATTTCTGTTTCAGCAATATTGATTTCTTTACGTCCCCAGGCTGCTAAAGCAATATCGGCGACTTTATAATCTTGTTGGCTCATTATTTTACCTACCTTGTTTATTTTTTATTAGAGGCCAGCCGCATCTTTTAATGCGTCAACTTTATCGGTTTTTTCCCAGCTAAATGTATCTTCAGTACGGCCAAAATGTCCATAAGCGGCAGTAGTCTGATAGATAGGTCGTAACAAATCCAGCATTTTAATCAAGCCCTTAGGCCTCAGATCAAAGTTATCCCTGATAATTTGTACCAGTCTGTCTTCGCTAAGTTTACTGGTACCAAACGTTTCCACCGTAATGGATGTGGGTTCTGCAATACCAATGGCGTAAGAAACCTGAATTTCACAACGCTCAGCCAAGCCGGCAGCAACAATATTTTTTGCTACATAACGAGCCATATAGGCTGCTGAACGGTCAACTTTTGAGGGATCTTTACCCGAAAAAGCGCCGCCGCCGTGTCTTGCCATTCCGCCGTAAGTATCAACGATGATTTTACGACCCGTTAAACCGCAATCGCCTACAGGGCCACCAATAATGAATTGTCCGGTCGGATTAATAAAATATTTGGTGTCTTTATGTAACCATTCTTTAGGCAGAACCGGAAAAATAATTTCATCCATCACCGCTTCATGCAATGATTTGTTACTAATTTCCGGTGAATGCTGAGTAGATAAAACCACTGCATCAATGGCTACCGGTTTATTATTTTCGTATCGGAAAGTAATCTGACTTTTTGCATCAGGGCGTAACCATGGCAACGTTTTATTTTTACGAACTTCAGCCTGACGCTTGACCAACAAATGTGAATAAGTAATTGGAGCTGGCATCAACACATCGGTTTCATTGCTGGCGTAACCGAACATTAAGCCCTGATCGCCGGCACCCTGCTCATGATTGTCATCTTCGTCAACACCCATCGCAATGTCGGCAGATTGTTTGCCGATAGCATTTAATACTGCACAACTTTGGCCATCAAAGCCTATGTCGCCATGATCGTAGCCAATATCACAAACCACTTTTCTGACCAGTGCTTCAAGATCTACCCAGGCATTGGTGGTAATCTCACCCGCCAGAATAACCATACCGGTTTTTACCAGTGTTTCACAAGCAACTCGTGACCGTGGATCTTGTGCTAATAACGCATCCAGGACTGCATCGGAAATTTGATCAGCAACCTTATCGGGATGACCTTCTGAAACGGACTCTGATGTAAAACTAAAATTATTGCTCACGCTACCACCCTCATTAATGATAAAAGCCAGATGTACAAAAGGCTGCATAAGCAGCCTTTTCATAAAGGGCTGCTTATGCAGCCTTTTGTATTAATGGTGGGCCCTGTAGGACTTGAACCTACGACCTGCCGATTATGAGTCGGACGCTCTAACCAGCTGAGCTAAGGGCCCCTTATTCTTTATCTACTCACCGTCCAGAAAACATCTTAATTGCTCTGACCGGGAGGGATGTCTCAATTTTCTTAAAGCTTTGGCTTCAATTTGACGAATCCGCTCACGCGTTAC
>CAIUYS010000507.1 GCA_903903365.1 uncultured Methylococcaceae bacterium | reverse complement strand
CTTTATTGGAAGTGGGTAACTGGGCAGAATGGTGTATTTGTGAAGACAGCGAGCTGGGTTTGCGTTTGTATGAAGCTGGCTATGATTCTGTTTATGTGAAGGATTCGTTTGGTAAAGGCTTGATGCCCGATACCCTGTCTGGCTATATGACGCAACGTTTTCGCTGGGTTTATGGTGCCATGCAAATTATCAAGGGGCATTGGCGCAGTTTTTTACCCACCAAAAAATCACCACTGACAGCGGCCCAGCGGTATTATTTTATTGCCGGTTGGTTACCGTGGTTTTCGGATGCGTTGGCTTTATTGTTTACCACCGCCAGTTTGGTTTTAACGGCAATAATACTGAGTGATCCGATACACAGTGAACTGCCTGCCAATGTGTTTTTATTACCTACAGTTGGTTTGTTCAGTTTTAAAATTCTGCGTGGTTTATGGTTATATCAGGCGCGTGTTCCGTGTTCTGTATGGCAATCATTGGGTGCTTCATTAACCGGATTATCGTTAACTCATACCGTTGCCCGCGGTACGGTGCAAGGCTTGTTTACTTCCGGCAAGCCGTTTATGCGGACACCCAAGTATGAAAAACAAGGGCCGTTGTTTACCGGCTTAATTGCTATCAGACAGGAATTATTTTTGCTGATATTGTTAAGTTCGGGTATTTATGCCATGAGTTCTGTCGAGCATTTTGATAATTTAAGCGGTAAATTATGGATAGCGGTATTGTCTGTACAAGCCGTTCCTTATGTTGCGACTTTGCTCACGCTACTGATCAGCATTGCACCCAATTATGGTAAAAAGTCCAAGCTTCTTGCTGAAGAGTTGGACGAGTAAACCTTACTTGTTAACTTAAAACCATAACACCACGAAGCCTGTCCTGAGCGAAGTCGAAGGGACAGGCTTCGTGGTGCGCAGTTAATCTGTTTACCTCCATATTTGATTGAATAGTCGGGCTTTGAATGTGTGCTTGCAATTCGACAGCTTTACTATAATCAGCCTTGACCGCACACAGGAAAAATTCAATGACCCTTATTCGCCAAGACGACTTTATCCAAAGTATCGCTGATTCACTGCAATTTATTTCCTACTATCATCCGCTGGATTTTATCCAGGCTTTACATGCGGCCTATCAAAAAGAACAAAGTCCTGCGGCCAAGGATGCCATGGCGCAAATATTAATTAATTCCCGAATGTGCGCCGAGGGGCATCGGCCGCTATGTCAGGATACCGGGATAGTCACTGTTTTCTTAAAAATTGGCATGGATGTGCAGTGGGCGGCCGACATTAGTGTTACCGAGATGGTCAACGAAGGTGTTCGACGCGCTTACAGTTATCCTGATAATATTTTGCGTGCATCGATATTGAAAGATCCGGCCGGAAAACGCATCAATACGGGGGACAACACGCCAGCCGTTGTTCATACGGAACTTGTAACGGGTAATACGGTTGACGTTACTATAGCGGCCAAGGGTGGCGGTTCCGAGGCTAAAGCCAAGTTTGCCATGCTCAATCCCTCGGACAGCATTGTCGACTGGGTGCTAAAAACCGTACCGACGATGGGCGCGGGTTGGTGTCCTCCAGGCATGTTGGGCATAGGTATCGGCGGCACCGCAGAAAAGGCCATGCTTCTTGCCAAAGAAGCTTGCATGGAATCTATTGATATTCAGGAGCTTATTGCCCGTGGCGCCAACAACGCACTGGAAGAGTTACGCCTGGAACTTTATGACAAAGTCAATGCGCTGGGTATTGGTGCACAGGGTTTGGGCGGATTGACTACTGTGCTGGATATTAAAGTTAAAGATTATCCGACGCATGCTGCCAACAAACCGGTTGCCATTATTCCTAATTGTGCAGCAACCCGACACTCCCATTTTGTTCTGGATGGCTCCGGCCCTGCCGAGTTTACCCCCCCACGTCTGGAAGACTGGCCAAACATTACTTGGGATGCCGGCGCTAAGGCCCGCAGGGTTAATCTGGATACAATAACTCCCGCCGAAGTGGCTACCTGGAAGCCGGGCGAAACCTTGTTACTCAGCGGTACGATGCTGACGGGTAGAGATGCGGCGCATAAGCGCATGGTTGACTTGCTGGAACGCGGCGAGCCTTTGCCCGAAAGCGTGGACTTTAAAAACAAGTTTATTTATTACGTGGGCCCTGTTGATCCTGTGCGAGATGAGGTGGTTGGTCCGGCAGGGCCTACCACCGCTACGCGTATGGATAAATTTACCGAAACCATGCTGGCTAAAACCGGCTTGCTGGGTATGATCGGAAAATCCGAGCGCGGACAGGAAGCGATTGACGCTATCAAAAAACACCAGGCTGTTTATCTCATGGCGGTGGGTGGCGCTGCTTATTTGGTGTCAAAAGCCATACGCAAGTCACGTATTGTCGCGTTTGCTGATCTTGGTATGGAAGCCATTCATGAATTTGTGGTTGAAGACATGCCGGTTACCGTTGCGGTGGATACTCAAGGCATCTCCATCCATCAAATAGCGCCAAAAATCTGGCAGAATAAAATCGGCAAGATTCCGGTTGTTGAAGTATCGTATTAGGTAACTCGCAATAAATAACCCCACCCTATCGTTCCCACGCTCCGGCGTGGGAATGCCGACAGTGACGCTCCCGCGTCACGCAACGCTGGAGCGTTGCCCGATGAATTCCCACGCCGGAGCGTGGGAACTATGCGTAAAATAAAACCGTTTGAAATCCGTATAATAAGTGTCATCGGTGTTCTATGAGCGAAACCAGGATAGTTACAGAATACCAAGTTATTTGTTTTCTTCGTGGTGAATAAACTCCGTCAGACTTGAAAAAAAATCTTATGTCCCCACATATTCAGCAATCACATTAACCATTTAGGAACAATACCGTGACTGTTGAAGCAAAAAAAGAAACCCTGGGCTTTGAAACTGAAGTAAAACACCTGTTGCATTTGATGATTCACTCCTTGTACAGCAACAAGGAAATTTTCTTGCGCGAGTTGATTTCCAATGCCTCCGATGCAGCCGATAAATTGCGTTTTGAAGCACTGTCAAATGACGGCTTGTATGAAGGTGATGCTGAACTAAAAATTCGTCTGGAATTTGATAAAGAAAAACGCACCATTACTATTATCGATAATGGTATCGGTATGACCCGTGCGGAAGTTCAGGAGCATATTGGTACGATTGCAAAATCAGGTACCAAACAATTTTTTGAAGCCTTGACGGGTGAGCAAGCTAAAGACAGCGAATTAATCGGTCAATTTGGCGTTGGTTTTTATTCGGCATTTATTGTTGCTGATAAAGTCACCCTGACCACACGTAAAGCCGGCGCTGATAAAAGCGAAGCTACCCGTTGGGAATCAGCCGGTGAGGGCGATTACACCATAGAAGCTGTAGAAAAAGCACAACGTGGCACAGAAATCGTTTTGCATTTGAAAGAAGCTGAAACCGAATTCTTGGACGGTTATCGTATTCGGTCCATCGTTAGAAAATTTTCTGATCATATTTCTTTACCTATCGTTATGGATAAGGAAGTGATGCCGGAGATGGACATGGATGTAGAAGAAGGCGAAGAGCCCAAAGAAGCTAAGCCGGTTGCACAAATTGAAGAAGAAACCATTAACAGCGCTTCCGCGTTATGGACCAAATCCCGTCAAGATATTTCAGATGAAGATTACAATCAATTCTACAAGCATGTAGGCCATGACTTTCAAGATCCATTGACTCATGTACACAGCAGGGTTGAAGGCACTAACGAATATGCTTTATTGCTTTATGTACCATCACGTGCACCGTTTGATTTGTGGGACAGGGATGCCAAACATGGCGTCAAGCTGTACATTCGTAAAGTCTTTATTACCGATGATGCCGAGCAGTTAATGCCGCGTTATTTGCGTTTTATCAGAGGCGTTATTGATGCAAACTCATTACCACTCAATGTATCCAGAGAGATTCTGCAACAAAGTAAACAAATCACCGCCATTAAATCG
The DNA here is from genome assembly GCA_903903365.1 of uncultured Methylococcaceae bacterium. Lineage (GTDB taxonomy): Bacteria > Pseudomonadota > Gammaproteobacteria > Methylococcales > Methylomonadaceae > Methylobacter_C. Next base: position 1,179 of record CAIUYS010000507.1, on the reverse strand, counting down.
GGTGCGGTTAAAAAAGTGCTGGGTATGTTGGAAAATCTGGCCAAAAATGAACCGGAAAAATATGCAACATTCTGGGCTCAGTTTGGCGCAGTGATTAAAGAAGGCCCGATTGAAGACCATGCCAATAAAGCACGCGTCGCCAAATTGTTGCGTTTTGCATCTACCCATGCCGATACCGACAAACAGGATGTTGCGCTGGAAGATTATGTGAGCCGGATGAAAGAAGGTCAGGAACACATTTATTATGTAACGGCAGACAGCTTTTCTGCGGCAAAAAATAGTCCGCATCTGGAAATTTTCCGTAAGAAAGGCATTGAAGTTATCTTGTTATCTGACCGTATTGATGAATGGTTGGTGACTAATCTGGACGAATTTGAAGGCAAGCATTTACAGTCTGTTGCCAAAGGTGACCTGGATTTAGGCAGTCTGGATGCAGAAGAAGATAAAGCTGCCTTGGAAGAAGTTAATAAAGACTTTGAAGCAGTCCTTAAGCAGATTAAAGACGTGTTGGCCGATAAGGTCAGTGAAGTACGCTTGAGTCATCGCTTAACCGAATCACCCGCCTGTTTGGTCGCGGATGTTTATGGCATGAGTCTTAACATGGAAAGAATCATGAAGGATGCCGGACAATCAATGGGTATGGGCAGAAAACCTGTTTTTGAAATCAACCCCACGCATCCACTGGTTGTGCGTATGAAAGCGGAACAGGATGATACCCGTTTTGCCGATTTGACCCACATTCTGTTTGACCAGGCAATCTTGAGCGAAGGCGGACAATTGGATGATCCGGCTGCTTTTGTACATAAGTTAAACGGCTTGTTGCAAGGCTTGTTAAACTAAGCTTTAACAAAATCCAAAAAGGCTGGAGTGATCCAGCCTTTTTTTTGCCTGTTGGTTACCTTTAAATTTCAGCTAACAGGCTATTTATTGGGTAATTAGTTTATAATTAGCGCCATTCTAGGTAGTAACACGGTATAAACAGTCATCGTTTTCATGTCATCATTAAACTCTGGTTATTGTAATTACGCGGCTTTTAAGCCTTTAGAGCAGCAGAAAAAATCACGTTTTATTGCAGGCTTGTTGTTGGCAGTGGTGGTGTTATTGCATAGTGCCTTGGCGTGGTATTTATTAAGCACACCTAAAATAGAACTTAAGAAGCCGTTGATTGTTATGGAGGTG
>CAIUYS010000506.1 GCA_903903365.1 uncultured Methylococcaceae bacterium | reverse complement strand
ATACCCAGAAAAGGTGGCCCCGGCATTACCCGCTCTGATTTGCTGGTGATTAATAAAATTGATTTGGCACCTTATGTCGGTGCCTCGTTGGAGGTTATGGATCGTGATGCCAAAAAAATGCGCGGCGAGCGGCCGTTTGTATTCACCAATCTTAAAACCGGTTTAGGGCTGGAAACTATTGTCCAATTCATTATTACTGCGGGCATGTTGACCACCGTGGCAGCGTGACATCGATTAAGAGTTACAGCAACAATCCATAAGGACTGTTGCTGCACTCAATTTTATGAGCGGAAGCGGCAACTTTGGATTGATGATAAACTTCTAGCCGAAGTATATTTTTCGACGACTTTTATCAAGCCCTTTCTGGAAACCGCTAATGAACAAATCCCATTCCCAATCTCCGCAACCGGTTACTTTGAGGCAAGCCTTTTGGTATTGGTTAAAACTCGGTTTTATCAGTTTTGGGGGCCCGGCCGGACAGATTTCCATCATGCACCAGGATTTGGTTGAACAAAAGCGCTGGATTTCAGAAAAGCGGTTTTTGCATGCGCTTAATTACTGTATGTTATTGCCGGGGCCGGAAGCACAACAATTGGCAACTTATATTGGTTGGTTGATGCATCGCACTTGGGGCGGCATCATTGCAGGGCTGTTGTTTATTTTACCGTCTCTGTTTTTGTTGATTTTGTTAAGCTGGGTTTATATTCGCTTTGGACAGGTTCCGGAAGTGGCCGGTGTGCTCTATGGCATCAAGCCGGCTGTTACGGCTATTGTGCTGTTTGCGGCTCATCGTATTGGCTCGCGGGCTTTAAAAAACGGAGTGCTGTGGACGCTTGCGGTGTTGGCTTTTTTGGCGATCTTTGTTTTGCAGGCACCGTTTCCGTTAATTGTGTTATTTGCTGCCTTGCTCGGTGCTATCGGTGGTCGTATTGCCCCGCAAAAATTTACTGTCGGCGGTGGACACGGTGCAACCAAGCACAGTTTCGGCTCCGCTTTGATTGACGATGATACGCCCATTCCCGAACATGCCCGATTCCGTTGGTCGCATCTGCTTAAAATTGTCGGAGCTGGCTTGCTGTTATGGGGTGGCATGATGGGCTATTTGTGCGGTCAATACGGCTGGAATGGTGCGCTGACACAAATGGGCTGGTTTTTTACCAAGGCTGCATTGCTGACTTTTGGCGGCGCTTATGCGGTATTGCCTTATGTTTATCAGGGTGCGGTAGAGCATTACCATTGGTTGAGCGCCACGCAAATGATTGATGGTCTGGCGCTGGGTGAGTCCACGCCCGGCCCGTTGATTATGATCGTTACTTTTGTCGGCTTTTTGGGCGGATGGAGTCAGTTACCATTCGGGCCTGATTCTGCGTTAATGGCCGCTATCGCTGCCGCGTTGGTAGTGACTTACTTTACTTTTTTACCCAGTTTTTTGTTTATCCTGGCCGGTGGTCCGCTGGTAGAATCTACCCATGGCAATTTAAAGTTCACCGCGCCGTTATCGGCAATTACCGCCGCCGTGGTAGGCGTTATTCTTAATCTTGCCGTGTTTTTTGCCTGGCATGTATTCTGGCCGCAAGGTTTTTCCGGACATTTTGACGGTATTGCCGCGCTGATTGGAGCGGGGGCTCTGCTGGCGCTGTTTCGTTACAAGGCCGGTGTCATTCCGGTTATTGCCGCTTCCGGCGCTGCCGGCTGGTTGTTTCTATTCCTTGTTCCCTGGTTGGTAAAGAGCTTTTCCTAAAAGCCAAAGCGAGGGGCGTGGGGGATTTATCTAATAAAATCTCCCCTAATCCCTCTTTTGCGCTGGTTCCCAAGCTCCAGAGACTGTGAAAGTATCCAAAGTCCAGACGGATTATAAACCGTCCTCGGTAGCATTTTGGGTAAATACGGGGAATGTCGT
>CAIUYS010000505.1 GCA_903903365.1 uncultured Methylococcaceae bacterium | reverse complement strand
GTATTAATTCCCTAGTACAGAGAACAGGAAGTTCGTGAACTTAAAAAACAGGAACTTCTCATTATTGGCAGGATTTAGACCTTTCAGGTTTTTAAATCCTGAAAGGTCTAGCGTTTTTACCTGTGTTTAATTTAGGGCAGACAGATATGTCTGCCCCTATGGTTATGCTCTGAGCAGTCACATAAGCATAGGTATCTACACAACTCGTCATCCCGGCATGGATTGCCGGGATCCAGATGCCATGGATGGCAATCTTGAATTACGCAAACCAATTTTTAACTATATAGAGCTACTTTTGATCAAAAATTTTCATGTCCCTGTGCCCTGGATTCTGGCCAACCCTCGCGTTGCTCTCCCTGCCGAAATGACGGCTATATGATTTGTGTAGATACTTATGCACATAAGCGGAAAACCAAGGTTGGGTTGGCTCAACGTAACCCGACAATTGTTAGTAAATATCGAGTTACGCTATTACTCTGCAAATGCTTTTGCGTTGCTCTTAATCGCTATTGCAGACACTTCGATTCGTCGGGTTACGCTGTCGCTAACCCGACCTACGCAACTGCATTGATCAGTCATAACGCAACCTACGCAACACCTCCTGGCAGGGAAAAGGTTGGCGCAATAGTTGTGGCCATTGCTGAATCCAATTATCCTGATGCCCCGCTACAACCATCATTATCCCGGCACAAGGAGTCGGGCTTGATTGCGACTGTTGCCTGGCAATAAAGCGCAAGGCCACCTGCCTAGGTATCACCTCATCGCTGATACCAACAAAGTGCAGTTGAGGCAAGGCCGTTAATTTTTCTGAAATATCAACAGGATTGAGTGACTCCGGCGTGGCATCTACTTGATGATAGTGATTGACGAAATTGTGATCCAGATTACCGGCTACCGTTCTAAGAGTGATCACGTCATGTCGTCGCGCAGCCAATAAGGCAGCTACTGCCGCGCCACCTGAATAACCGATTAAATTTATTTTCCGGGCATGGGTTTTTTGTATAAAAGAACTGACCTCTTGGTTCATTGCCTCTATCACTTCCGGCGAAAAACGTTTGTTTGACCAGTACGCGCTATCGCAAGGCGTTAGGTCAAAATTAGTAAACTGACAGGGTCTGGCAAGATACACCACGTTTGTCGCGGGATCAAGCGTGGCAAGTGCCAAGCCGGTGGCGACTCGCGGGGTAGGATCGTCTGAAAGTTGATTACGTGAAAGCCACGCCAAGCCATCGCCTTCAATATAAATATTAACAGGCTGATCTACGTTGCCTATCCGCGAATAGGCAGTCAACACAAAGCCGCCTGCATTGAAGTTCGATTTTTGCAAACCTGCTTCTTGCGCCAATTGCCCGGCATGATGAGACGGTTGCAGCAGCGAACATCCACTCAATACAATCACGCAAAAAACTGATCGCCACATCGGGTAATTTCCTTGCTTTCTATTAGGCTTAAATGGGTTGCATGGTAGTGGTATTTACTGGATTTATCAAAATTTCGCAACAGTATCTCGGGGCAGTATAGCTGGACAATCTGTAAAAAAATGAGTTTTTAATACTCGACTGCGTTACAAGGTATAGAATATTACTTTTAAAATTGTATTAATACAAAGATAGTTAATGAAGCTCATAAACCCACTTGGGCAAGTAGCCTCGCTGCAATGCAGAGAAGCTAAGGATAATACAAATCTGCAAGTCCTCGATTACCTTGCACTGCATTAAAGCTACCGGCTATCAAACTAATATCAAAGCCGATTATGGCTCATAACCCGATATTTTTGATTATTTAATCACCTGGACATCACTCCCGTTTGCAAATTAATGATTCATTCAATAATATCACACTCATCAACAACCACGACCGCCGTTACCTGCTCAAATTGTAATCTGGATACCTTGTGTATTCCTAAAGGACTGGGTCAGTCGGAAGTGGGTGAGCTCGATTTATTGGTTAACAAGAACAACCTGCGTCAAAAAGGCGAAGTGATATACCAAGCCGG
>CAIUYS010000504.1 GCA_903903365.1 uncultured Methylococcaceae bacterium | reverse complement strand
GTGCGCGCCTTAATTTTCAAGGCGCGCACGGCACGCCCTACATAAAATAATGTCGCTTAATCAACGAAGTTCTCTATATAAAGTAGCTTGCTCTAGTCATTCATTACCTGGCACAAAAAAGGCTTTAACGGCGCTTGTTAAGTCCTCCACTAACCCCAAACAGGCTAAGTGTTTTCACAAGCCTTTATCAATCCCCCGCCACTTGTAATACAATAGCGGGGTTAAGCTGATTGAGCTATTAACAATCAACAAACATGACTGATGTTTCAACGTTAATAAGCCAACGAAGAAACTGTTGCAATAAGCGACATTTAATAATTATAAAAGAAAGAGGATACAGTTTTATGTGTTGGAGCGGGGAAGCGTCAGGCGTATTAGCCATCGCAGGTCTTAGTACTGCAGCGTATGTTGCACTTAAACAAGGGGAATCCAAAGAGCTTTGGATTCCGTTAACTTATTTTGCCTTAATGGAGTTATTACAGGCAGTCACTTACGTCTATATCGATTTATGTGATAATCCGAATAATCAGATACTCACGCTGTTGGGTTATTTACATGTTGCGTTTCAGCCATTTTTTGTCAACATGGTGGCCATGTACTTTATTCCGAACAGCGTCAAACTAAAAATCCGCACAACCGTTTATACAATTTGTGCAATCGGTTCGGTTGCCATGCTCATCAAAATGTATCCATTTGGCTGGGCAGGCACCTGTAATATTGGTGTGGAAGGTTTTTGCGGCCCCAGTGTTTGTTCAACCTCGGGATCTTGGCATATTGCCTGGCAGATGCCTTTGAACGGCATCATGTCAGATCCTGTTAAATGGCTGTTTGGTTTTAACTGGGGTCTACATGCATTCACTTATATTCTGGTGTCTTTTTATATGCCGTTAATGTATGGCTCATGGCGCTTCGTGGGCTTCCATTATCTGATTGGTCCCTTTATTTCAGATATTACGACGACAGATCCCAATGAATATGCCGCCGTCTGGTGCCTGTTCTCCATTGCCCTGTGTGTATCCGTCATTAAATCACCGATCAGAAAGTATCTGCACGTTAAAAAATGGCCGTTTTATAAAACCGAAATTGGCGATTCGCTCTAATTTAGGCAGGTGTTTTTAGTGTAATCATTCAGTCCCCCTCTTTGTAAAAGAGGGGTTAGGGGAGATTTTATTAGATAAATCCCCCTCAATCCCCCTTTTTCAAAGGGGGAGGCAAATAACTATTTTTTAGTTACCACGAAGCATACGCTAACGCTTTGTATCTTTCGTGGTTCTGCTTATTGCATCATAACGCTTTTTCTTTTTGCACCCCAGTTTCCGGGTTTTGGATTAAATACACCCGCGCACCGTTCACCGCAAAAACGACAACAGCCAGATTCATCCAGATTCCATTCAGATAACTCGTACCAGTCACGGCCTATCAATAACTTACCGCAACTGTGGCAATAAGTACTGTCTGCCGACTTATCATGCACATTGCCCACGTAAGCATAATGCACCCCGTTTTTTAAAGCAATTTGCCTTGCAAGTAATAAAGAAGCAATCGGCGTGGGCGGCTTATCGAGCATCTTCCAGTCAGGATGAAATGCCGAAAAATGCAGAGGTACATCCGTTCCCAAATTCTCAACCACCCATTGGGTCATCGCTTCCAGCTCTGCTTCCGAGTCATTTTCACCGGGAATAATTAACGTCGTTAATTCCAGCCAAACCGAAGTTTCGTGTTTAATATATTTTAATGTTTCCAAAACAGGCTCCAGATGCCCGCCCGTTATCTGATGATAAAAACGCTCGGTAAAGGCTTTTAAATCAATGTTGGCCGCATCCATCCATTGATAAAATTCAGCTCTGGGTTCGGCGCAGACATAACCCGCAGAAACCGCCACTGATTTTATGCCAAGACTCCGGCAAGCTTTGGCGGTATCAAGCGCATATTCATGAAAAACCACCGGATCATTATAAGTGTAGGCAACACTGTCACAACCATAGTCCAATGCGGCCTGAGCAATGGCTTCCGGAGATGCCTTGCTCATCAGCGTATCCATTTCTCGCGACTTGCTGATATCCCAGTTTTGGCAAAACTTGCAGGCCAAATTACAACCCGCCGTACCAAAAGAGAATACGGGGGTTCCGGGTAAAAAATGGTTTAGCGGTTTCTTTTCGATAGGATCAATCGCAAAACCGCTGGAACGACCATAACTGGTCATGACCAGTTGATCATCCAGATTCTGCCTGACGAAGCACAGCCCCCGCTGGTCTTTGTGCAGTTTGCAAAATCTCGGGCAAAGATCACATTGAACGCGCCCATCGTCTAATCTATGCCAATAGTGGGTTTTCACCGTGTCATGGGTAATAAAAACAGTCATTTTCATTCTCCGCTGGAACCGTTAGCCAATCATCTTGTCACAGTCCGAAATTAACATGCAGTATCTGTCGTTTAGCTAATAGATTATAATATTTATTGTTGCTTTGCAAAGATTCCCATTAATGTGTTACCCGGAAATAAAGGAAACGCTAATGAACAGACAACCCGCCGTGGCAGGCTCTTTTTACCCTGCCAATCCAATACAATTACATCAAATGCTGGACAATTATTTAAACGATGCTGAAGCCGGTGAAAAAGTTCCCAAAGCCATCATCGCGCCTCATGCCGGTTACATTTATTCTGGCCCGATTGCCGCAACAGCTTATGCCCGCTTAAAAAAAGCGCATAATCTGATTACCCGCGTCGTCATCATTGGCCCCTCCCATCGTGTCTCGTTTAGGGGCCTGGCCGTAAGCAAAGCGGAAGCATTTATTACTCCGTTAGGTTCTATCACTGTCGACCAGGAAGCTGTAAAAACTATCGCCAAACTACCCTTTGTCGATTACCTTGAAGAGGCGCACACTTACGAGCATAGCCTGGAAGTCCACTTGCCTTTTTTACAGGAAATGCTGGATGACTTTAAAATTGTGCCCATTGTCGCTGGCGATGCCTCACCGGAACAAGTCAGTCAGGTTATCGATGCGCTGTGGGGCGGCGATGAAACCTTGATTGTTGTCAGTTCTGACTTAAGTCATTATCACGATTATGCCGTCGCAAAAAAGCTCGACAAAACAACCAGCGCAGTCATAGAACACCTGCAATATGAACAACTCGCTAATGATTCCGCCTGCGGCAAAGTACCCGTCAGTGGCTTGTTAAAACTGGCACGGGAAAAATCACTCACCATTAAAACAATCGATCTGCGTAACTCCGGTGATACCGCTGGCGATAAAAGCAGAGTTGTGGGGTATGGCGCTTATGTCATTGACTAAAGAACATCAACAACGCTTGCTGGAGTTGGCAAAAAACTCTATCCGGCATGGGTTACAAACAGGCAGACCCTTAACAATTAATAGCGCCGATTTTCCGGATGAATTAACCGTCAAGCGTGCAACTTTTGTTACCCTGCAAAAACACCAGCAACTGCGTGGCTGTATTGGCATGTTGGAAGCCGTCAGGCCGCTGGCCGAAGATATTGCAGAAAACGCTTTTTTAGCCGCCTTTAAAGACCCCCGCTTTCCGCCACTGGCCGATGAGGAATTTAATGAACTGGAAATACACCTGTCCATACTGACGCCCTCACAACCGGTTACATTCACCTCGGAGCAGGACTTAATAAGCCAACTACAACCTGGCATAGACGGCTTAATATTGGAAGAAGGTCGACGACGAGGAACTTTCTTGCCCTCGGTTTGGGAGCAACTACCAGAACCTGAGCAGTTTTTGCAGCATTTAAAACAAAAAGCAG
>CAIUYS010000503.1 GCA_903903365.1 uncultured Methylococcaceae bacterium | reverse complement strand
TAATGGACATAAATTTATCCTTCTAAGTTCTTATTTTAGAATGAATTCTTATGCTCAGACAAGCTTGATCTTATTTTTATCCAGTAATGTATTGTTTTTTATTGATATTTTGTGGGGATACCTCAGGGGCAGATCCCATTTTAAATACTCACATTAAGATCATTTACTTTCCGATCTAAATAATTAGACAGACCACGATTGATTTCCAAAAATACGATCTTTTCTGTTTATAACAAATCAATTTCGGCAACAATCAGACCAGAATTGTCAGTGTCGGTTGAATTAATCATGGTCTGCCCCCTATTTCGCTATTTCCTTATGGTTTTTTGTTTAGCAATTCCCTATCAACAACTTACTCCTGCAATTCCAGCCTGCGCTCAATACGTTCGATAATCTTGTCGTTAAAGCTTTGCTGATGGATTTCCGATTCAAAACCGTCAGCCACTTCCCTTTTGACTGTCAGTCATGGCCGATTCTAGCCTGGACATCCTTGTTTTCAGGTCATCTATGGACTGTTCGGTTTTATAAATAATAGCGGACAGACCACGGTTTATTAGCCCATATCCAGTTTTTCTACAATGGTGTTTATGTTTATGTTAAATTTAAACTAAAATATACACTCTATTCAATATATTAGGCTATTTTTATGCCGACTATCAGTATGTTTTATGGCATCATTGTTTCGATGTTTTTTGAAATTCAAGAAAAACATCATCTGCCGCACATTCACATTCGTTATCAGGGCTATAAGGCATCAATTGATATTGAAGACGCTAGGCTGCTAGCGGGTGAGTTACCTCCAAGACAATTACGAATGGTTCAGGTGTAGGTTGATTTGCATCGTGAAGAATTGTTGCCGGATTGGGATCTTGCTATGGAAGGTGTCGAACCTTTTCGTATTGACCCACTTAAGTGAGCGAGCTTAACATGTTGCTAGATATAATCAATGTGACCGTTCAATCTGATTTTGTTCTGTTTCTTGATTTTGAAAATGGGGAGAGACGTGCCTTTAATATGGCTGCTTATTTAGATCAAAAACCTTGGGTTCGACTCAAGCCTGGAAATGTGTTTCAAGGTGCTTTTGTAGAAAATGGCACTGTAGCATGGCCGGGCAATATAGATATTGATCCTGAAACGCTATACGAAAGATCTGTGTTGATTGAAGCAACTCATAACCCGTAAGGCGGTTCACGGTAGCAATCAACCAAATCAATGGAGTCAGACTCGATTGATTTTCTAGTGTTCATTCCTATAATGTTGTTTATGTTAGATTTAAACTAGAATTACCTTCAAAATTATTGGATTTGCCACATTAGAGATTTTCTATGCCGACTATCAGTATTTTTTACGGGATTCTTGTATCAATGTATGTTTTCGATTCGGATAGGCATCATTTGCCGCATATTCATGTTCGTTATAATGAATTTAAGGCATCTATTGCTATTCCGAGTGGTGATGTACTTGAAGGGAGCCGGCCCCCATACGACAAATGAAGTTAATACAGGCGTGGATAGAACTGCATCAGGATGACCTAATGGCTGATTGGTATTTAGCTACAAATGGTCAGACTTTCAAATACCGCTTTTATACGGAACAGATCACTCAATTTTTCTACTTTAATACTGTATCTGCTTAACTTTAGAAAGCATTCCAATCAAGTAGAACTCGACCAGTTTTTTAAGGCACTTAATCATAAAAAAGAAGCCTCTCAATGGATCACAAAGTTGGCCTTTTTTCAGTCCAGAAAACAATAGAAGCCGTTAGAGAGGGACGGTCTGCACCGAGACTTTTGAAAAATATTAAGAATGACATCCATTTTACAGCCTATAAAAGCTCTTTATAATTAATGTGTTATATCTCAACTTACTGGCATTGGAGTCAGACTCGATTGATTTACAAAGCACCTCTTATCGATATACATCATCATGGCTGCCGACATCAAGCAAGATGATTTCTTGATCTGAATAGTAAGGTTAGTGTAAGGCGATAGCTAGAGGTGATGCTGATCGCCTTTATATTCTTTAGCTTACCGCCAAGATGGTGGTACCGAAGGTGCGGCTGTAAAGGATCATGTTCCAAATCCCCCAGAATTCTAGCAAACTTTTCCCTTAATTCCGGGTGTTGTTTGATAAATTTTCCGGCTGTTCGTGTGAAGCTTGCAGTCCAGACAAGTGTGTACATGCGTCAATCTACCATTTTCAATTCTTCCAGCAGTTCCGCCGCTGAGCCACGATGTACTTGGCCTACGCGCAGATCCTCCATCGAAGCCAGTAACCGCGCCATGTAGGCTTCATGCTCTGCTTCAAGTAACGCTTGATAACGAGCTTCGAGTACTACCACATAATGTGGCTGTTTATTTCGAATCACATGGACATCGCCTTTAGTAATTAGGTCATCCACAACTGCAATCCCGCACCGCTTGATCTCTTGAGCAGGAATAGTATTCATATTTAGATCTCTTTTAGTACGCATTAAAGCACTAAAAATACCATGTTAAGGAGTGGATGAAAATTATTGTAATCAATGATGTTTATTTTGCCCAGTTATTTTATGTTTTATGCAAAATAAAGGTTCCATTACGGTCCTTTTAGGATTAATATTAAACTTGTTTACAGGAGAAGTATTATGCCCATTAATGTTAAATTGTCAGAAACCCTGGTTAACCAAGCCAAACACTACGCCGTTATTGAGCATCGTTCTGTACCTAAACAGATCGAATATTGGTCACAAATCGGTAAAATAGCCGTAGAAAATCCAGACTTGCCTTTTGCTATGATTCGCGACATTCTTATTGCGGATCAGGAAGCCCCTGCCGGTGAATATCGGTTCGGCTGATGCGTATCCTTGTCACCCCGACTTTTGAGCGCACGGTTAAAAAGTTACATGGACAGCAGAAAGCCGATCTTGACGCAGCAGTAAAAGCAGTGGCATGCGATGTTTCTATTGGTGAGGCAAAAGCGGGGGATCTTGTTGGGATTAGTGTGTACAAATTTCGGATGATCAATCAATTGTGCCTACTCGCTTATCGGGTACTTGATGCAAACAGCATCAAGCTTCTGACCGTTGGACCACATGAAAATTTCTACCGTGATCTGAAGCGCTTGGATAACTAACTAGGAATCAATGGGGTCAGATTCTAATACTGCTATCGTAAAAAATTAGTCTTTTAATAACAGTAAGGTAGACGCATAAATGAAAGTTAAACTCCTGGGAGTATTCGGATATACTTGAAATTGATCACATTTCACTATCCACCCAAGAGAAGAAAATCAACATGTTTACGGTCCGTTATACCATGCAGCGGACGCATCAAGTCAAAAAGATGGTAATGGCGTCATCATTATTCTTGCTTCAAACTACATTGCTGCTATTTACGATCATCTCCGCGAATGCGAACGAGCTGGTAAAGGCAGGGGAAATTGCATTAAGTACGTGGGTAGAATGATCGGTATGCTGAAAAATATAATCCATTTCCAACTTCCCTTCACGCAAATTGACAAGCTGTGGACGAATACCGGCTTTAGGAGTTGGGATCATATCCTCAGAAGTAATCGATGGAAGCAAACGCTGTGCAGCCAAAACGAAATTGTGCTTCATGTACTTGGCTAACTCCAGATGCGCCATACGACGAAAGTTGTATCGATTGCCTAAGTACATTCTGGCCAAACGATAGCCAACATCGATAGCTTCCCTAGGTCGAATCCCTTGAATCAATCCGTAATTCTCACGACCAAGCGCAGGTATGGCAGTCGGTCCTACATAAACGTCCCCGCTGATAACGCGGGTTAAATGGACACCCAAAAAAGGCAGCTCAATATCCGGAACCGGGTAAATATTGGCACGAACCAAGTGTTCCGCTTCCGGCCGCAGCTTCCAGTAAATACCCTTAAAAGGCACTAGCGCATAATCACCGGCCAGACCAAAGCTTTTAGCTACAACATCAGCGTAAGCTCCCGCACAGTTAAACAGATAACCAAAAGAAAGTTTCCCTTGATCGGTAACCACTTCGCCGGATCGCCTCAGCTCTCTAAATCCATGACGCCATAAAAACTGCACACCCTGTTGCTCAAGCAAAGCAGTCAGCCGATTGATCACAGCGCGACTATCAATTACTGCCGTATCCGGCGAATAAATCGCCGCCAGTCCCGGAACTGCATAAGGTTCGATTTCATGCAGCTCTTTTTCATCAATGCGCCAAGCACGAATGCCGTTGTCATCAGCATTGCGTAGCAATCGCTCTACCGTTGGTAAATCTTTCTCGGAGGTAGCAATGATTACCTTGCCGGATTTTGAGCAGGGAATACCGTGTTCTTGAGCAAAAGCCGTCATCCTCTTTGCACCAACAGCACAAACCTTGGCTTTGAGCGTGTCACTGCTGTAGTAAATACCACTATGCAACACACCACTGTTACGACCGCTTGCGTGTAGACCTGAATTAGCTTCCTTGTCCATCACGCCTATTTTTGCAGATGGAAAGCGTGTTTTAAGCTCATGTGCAACAGTCAAGCCAACAATACCGGCACCCACTATCAAATAATCATAAGAATTTTCAGTCATTTATTTCTCTCGTAAGGCATAACGGCGACAAATTAACGAAGGTGAAACAGTATTTCATTAGTCGTAAATAAACAATCAGCCTGTAAATCCAGTTGGGGAGACGCGACGATGTTCGGTGGCGCCATTGATACGACCTTACCCAGCATTGCGGTGCGTGCAGCAATCATATCAGAAGCTTTATCCCCACACCAGAATCGAGCAACTACTTTTTTTCGAGAATTAATTAATGCCAAAAGGGTGGGCATCGGCAAAACGGCAACGCCTTTGGCAGATATCATCAAGAGGTGTTTTTCAGGCTCGGCAATCCCCCGGCGTCACAATAGTTGTCGTCTCAAATTTTATTTAAGATTAGAAATGAAACACTATAAAAGGTATTCAGCAGGCTTCAAAGAGCAGGCATTGGTAAAATTTTACAGTCGTGGCTGTCAATGACCAAATGATTCAGTCCGTCGCAAACGAACTATCTTGAAGGCATGGATGAAACAAAGTGCGAGTTGATGAGAGAGGCTAATGAGGTAATCAGGATATTGATAATACTGATCTTTTTTGTTTGAAATTCTGGTTACATTCTAGACCGGTGAATTCCGGTATTTTATATGCCTGAATTGTTGGCAGTTGCTGCGGGTGTTTTTTAAAAGTGCGTCACCAGTGTGCCCCGTAAATTTTAGGCATAAAAAAAGGACTGGGCTAAAAGCCTAAGTCCTTGTTTTTAATTGGTGCCTCGGGCCGGAATCGAACCGGCATGGCCTCACAGCCGAGGGATTTTAAGTCTAACGATTACAACAAATGCCAATAAATCACAACAAACAATAACATTTAAATCAACAACTTAACCATAATACCTTGTTATCAGTTATTGCCATTTACTACCCTTATTTATAGTTAATTGGGACAGAAATGGGGAAAAGTATTATAATCAAACCCTAGAAACAAAGCGGCCTTGCAGGTGTTATCAGCACCAACAAGGCCTTCCGATTCACTTAACAGACAGGGTTAAGCAAATGGCCAACACATCATACCAAAGCCAGTTGTTACCCCCTAGAGGAAACAATCATGGCACGCATTAAAACCAGAACAGCTAAAGACGGAACCCCACGCTATACAGCAGAGATTAGGCTAAAAGGGTATCCAGTCCAATCAGCGACCTTCAAAAGAAAAACGGACGCCAACAAATGGGTTCAGGATACTGAATCAGCGATCCGTGAAGGCAGGCACTTCAAAACAGTCGAATCCAAAAAACACACTTTTGCTGATTTAGCCGATAGGTACATCAAGGATGTTTTACCGGGCAAGCCTAAGCAGGAAGTCAGGCAAAAGATGCAAATGGAGTGGTGGAAGGAAAGGATGGGCGTGTACGCGCTGGCAGATGTAACACCGGCTTTAATCGTTCAATACAGAGATGAACTGGCGAGTGGAACAACTTACAGGGGAACACAACGCTCACCGTCCACAGTAGTTCGATACATGGCGGCCTTGTCCCATGCTTTTAGTATTGCTGTGAAGGAATGGGGCTGGCTGGATGATTCACCAACAAGGAAGGTTAAGAAACCCACAGAAGCGCGTGGGCGCGTTCGGTTCCTTGATGATGACGAACGAGAACGGCTTTTAACAGCTTGTCAGGCCTCCAAAAACAAACAGCTTTACCCTTGCGTAATATTGGCACTGTCCAGCGGTATGAGGCAGGGCGAGTTAATGGGACTTAACTGGCAGGATGTGAACCTTAAAGACGATTATTTAATCCTGCATGAAACTAAAAATGGAGACAGAAGGCGCGTTCCATTGTCTGGTTTAGCCTTAACGCTATTAAAAGAACACAACAAAATAAGGCGAATTGATACCACGCTATTATTCCCAAGCGAGAGAAACCCACAGAAGCCAATTAATTTAAGAAGTGCTTTTGAATATGCGATTGAAAGGGCAGGTATAAAAAATTTTAAATGGCACGACTTAAGGCACTGTACAGCGAGTTATTTAGCCATGAATGGGGCAAGCCTTGCTGAAATTGCCGAAATACTGGGACATAAAACCCTGCAAATGGTTAAGCGTTACTCGCATTTATCAGACGGCCATGTAAGTAATGTTGTCGCCAGCATGAACTCTAAAATCTTCGGTGGTTTGTGATGGCCTACAGTACATTTTCAGAGGTTCGAATAAACGGCTTTCCTGTAGATTGGGGATACTGGTATATCCTACAAAATATTCCACCTGCATATGGCGCGGCGTTAGCCTATAGGATTGACCCGCTTAAGACTAAAAAAAGCGATGACGTTAAGGCTATCCAGAAGGAACTTCAGGAGCATATAACCCGCTTAGAGTTGAGATTAGCCAGTATAAGCCCATCATGGACGCTTACGAAGCTGGTTATCTTTTTAGGCGACGATGCACCGGAAGGGATGCTTTACCAAGTCAGAACCCAACTGCATAAAGCGTTAATTAATCTTTTACGCCAACTGACAATACCCAAGCCTTTAGTTTTGGAGGATGCCGGCACTGTTAGCCAAGTGCAAATATCAGAACAGCCTTTAGGCTTGAAGGCTACCAAGCCCAGTAATGACATAGACTTTTCAGGATTATTAAATATCCCAAGTAAAGTAGATGACTGGTTTAGGGTTATTGATGACATGACAAGGGGTTTTTATGCCAAGTGGGGCAAGATGCCAAATGAAACCCAAGCATGGGGCGCATTATGGAAAAACCCACCGGAAGGTTACGAAATTACAACAGGCAAAGACAGGGGGGACGATTGCTTAATTATGCCGGGAGTAACAAACCTAAGCAAACGAGGTTTTAGTGATAGATGGAAAAAATACACCCGCAAAAAGTCAGGATAAAACTCTTTAATCCGATTTAAAAGATTTTAAGCCGTGCCACCGTTTTAAGACTGACAACACGCAAACAATAACCCCCAACAAGCCAAGAGCTTGGCAATCCCTGTTACTACAGGAACGTAATCCAACCCATTGGGGGTGTACCATGCCAGTATTATCGACAGTTAATCAATTCACTACAAAACAACCGGCCTTCACTAAAGGCGGCTTTAGATCGCTGATCTTTAATGAACATAAAAACGGCCTTGCGAAATCAGGTGCGATTGTTCGCATTGGCCGGAAGGTTTTAATCGATGAGGCCAAGTTTTTTGCTTGGGTTCAGTCGCAAAATGAGGTGGCGTAATGACCACCACTAATCAACCCGAGATCCGCCACACTTGGGTTTACAAAATGACCACTCATGATGGGATTCTGGAACTTCGTGCTATTGACCCCACAGGCAAAATGTACCCTGTCGTCAAACAATATCGTGGAAAAGAGTATCAAACGAAGGAGTTAATGCTGTTGGCATTTGAAAAGGACGCGCTGGCTCTTAATGCTAAAGGCTACAATGTCTATACGACCCTGAACCCAATCAAATCGGATTTTAGAGGGAAAACTGCGGATGATGCTGACATTGATTTCAGGGATCTACTTTTCATTGATATTGACCGCACAGGTACGCCAAAACAGCCGGCAAATGAATCCGAATTGAAAGCCGCTTGGGATGTTGCAGACCAAGTCGAATCTTATTTTTTGACCTGCGGTGAAGAATGTATAGCCCGCGTCATGTCAGGCAATGGTTATCACCTTTATTACATCTTGACCGATGTTAAAAACGACGAAGCATCAACCGCAGCGATTAAAGAATTACTTGGGGCGTTAGCTTCAAAATTCGACAACGAACAAATCAAAATTGACACTGGAGTTTACAACGCAAGCAGGATCACAAAAGTGTGCGGGTGCGTGGCACGTAAAGGCACAGCAACACCTGAACGACCCTATAGGATGGCAGTGCTATGTTGAATCTGACTAACATCAACAAAATCATTGCTGACATTCATTCCGAGTTGCCGGTGCCGGTAAAACCTGCACCTTTCAAAAACAAACCCAAGGCGAAACTTAATAAATTTACGAAGGCTTTGATGGGTGAATCCGACTTCACTACCGAAACCGAAGTTGATTTACGCAGCGCGTTAGCCGTCATTCCTTCTGATGATCGCGTGATGTGGGTGGCCATTGGACAGGCTTTAAAAACTATTCCGGTTGATGCCGTGGGATTTAATTTGTGGGATGAATTCAGCAAAAAGTCTGATAAGTATAACGAGGCGGACGCCATAGCAAAGTGGCAGTCCTTTACCGGTGAAAAAACTAACTATAAATCAGTATTCACCAAGGCACAGGAACTGGGCTGGAGTAACCCAAAGTCAAAACAAGCATTGATGACCGGAGCTGTTGAGGGTGAACTTGTCAATGATGCCCCAGCGGAGATCGCCAAAGTTAATTCCTGCTTTGTTTGGGACAAAGAACAGATGATGTTTTATAACATCGCCACTGGAATCTATGTAAAACGAGCTGATATTTTGAACCACTACGCATCGCATCATATCAATATTGGCGATTCCGAAAAGCCTTGTTGGGTAGAGCTTGGTAAGTTATGGATCACCCATACAGCACGCAAAAACGTTACTCGTATAGTGCTAGAGCCAAACTCACCCTTCGACCTTAAAGACGGTTCACTCAATGCGTGGCGAAGTTTCCCGTACAATCCCATAAAAGGGGATGTTTCACCTTTCTTGGAACTGTTTAAACATGTCGTAGAAGATCCCGCAGATCACGAATACACCATGTGTTGGATTGCTTACGCTGTAAAGTTTCCGGGTGTGAGTTTTAAAACAGCATTGCTGGCATGGAGCAGGGAATCGGGAACAGGGAAAAACCTTTTGTTTGAAGTATCCATTGCTGGCTTATTCGATAGACGCCACGTCGAAACAATAAGCCAAACAGAAGTTGACGACAATTTCACAGACTGGCAGGTCGATAAACTTTTCGTCGTAGCTGATGAAGTTTCAAGTTCGGGTAACCGAGTCATTGCAAACAAATTAAAACGGTGGGTTGACGGGATTAGAAACCGCATTAATCCTAAAGGCTTTAAGGCGTTCACGCAATTAAATTTGGTCAAGTATGTGTTTCTGTCAAATAACCCCGATGCCGTTTTTCTCAATGACAGTGATCGCCGGTTTTACGTCATCAAGGCTTCGGAAAATATTTATTCCGATGTTCGGGCGAGTCGTTACGTTGACTGGCTGATTTCAGGGGGATATGAAGCGATATTAGAATACCTGCTGAATTATGATACCGGCAATTTTAGCCCCAAAGCACGCGCACCTAGTACGCTAGCCAAAGTTAGCATGATCGAGACAACAAGATCCGATATCGAGTGTTGGGTGATTCACCGAGTCAGCGTAGAACTTGCAAGGGGCAACCTACTCGTTAGCGTCCCTGAACTGGCTGATTTGTATCAAATCAATACCCACAAGCCGGTCTCACACAAAGCAGTTTCACTGGCACTTAACAGTTGTGGAGCAAAAAGCCTTACAAAAAGGGCGCGGCTGGCGGACGGTTCTGTCAAAAGTCTATTTGCTTTACGAGGTTTTACTACTTTCAACGCACTCGAGGAAAAAATCTTGGGTGTAATCTACGGAAATTATGTTTTTAATAACGGAATCGCACCAATTCAACACCAAAAAAAGGGCAAAACTTCATTAAAACCATTGGATTTGATGTCAGATTTGGAAGTACAACACCATATAAAAGCCCAAATAGACCTATGGTGTTGTAAATGACCCCACGTCCCGTAAGGCTTCCCCACCATAAACACCATAAACACCGTTTTTCGGGGAAAGTCTTTACATGTGTGTGTGCGTGTGTGTGTGTGTGTGTACATACATGCACATGTGTATATATATATTTTATTTACTATTTAAGAGGTTAAAGGTGTTTATAGTGGGGAGACCCCGTTACATATAGTCCCCACCATGTTGAAAACATAAAATTTATGGTGTTTATGGTGTTTTGATGCCTACCTCCTGCACCTGTGCAAGTTAAGCAGTAATTTTTATTTGAGGTAAAGATCATGGGGTATATGTATTTTTTATAGGTTGTGTGATGCATATACCCCCCGTTCACCACATGTTTAGAGGTTTATTATGTTGCCATTAATTCTAAGAGGTTTTGCCAGACGTTGCACCGCAACGGCAAAGTCTACAAAACAACAATGCCAATGCCCTGCCGCTTTCGGTTGTAGCACATGCCGCGTACATGGAGCCAGAAAGCCCGAAACGATCATTAAGGGCAAGGACTGTCATTTTTACAAGCATGGGCAAAGCACTAGAGCCATTCGTAAGGACGCACCCAAAAAACTCAAAGAGCTTAAACAATGCGAGGCGTTATTGAACTCGGATGAGCCTATTTTTGAATTGCCGTTCGATACACCGATAGCCAAAGCAATCAACCGAGCATCGGAGCGAGAGCTTGATAGGATTGCAAAAAATGCGGTTAGGGTCATCGACAAAAAATATAAAACCGCTTCGAAAAAATCATCTGTTACCGGAGAAATAAAATGAACATTCCTGCACCAATAAAAACATCACCACAAAAAGCCATTGCCTTATTTTGTAGGGGTTGCGTTTACGACCCCAAAGACAAAGGCACTTATACCGAGCAAATTGAGGCGTGCCAGATAATCACATGCGAGCTACACCCACACCGGCCATTGTCAGGCAAAACAAAGCGTGCGCAGAGGGAAAAATATTTAGCAAGCCTATCACCCGAGGTACGGGCAATTAAGCTGGCGCAACAAGCTGTAAGCGCGGCGCGATTGACACAAAACCACGTTAAAGGGGTATTGTGATGACTGAAATCGACATCAACAAGTGTCTGGCGAATGAAGTGAGAAAGCGCGTGCTGGCAAAGAAGGGGCGTGCTGATGGTGTGCGGGCAGTTGTAGCATCACCGGAAGGCAACCGTCAGGAGCGGCGAATGTATGCGAAGCGAGCCAAGGCCAAAGCCAAAGCCAAAGCCAAAGCCGCTATCCTGCCCTATCTGGTGGGCGGTGAATAAGTAAATGCTTATATGCCGGCACTACTCAAAGCGCAAAGTGGATGCCGGCTACCTATCCGCTGTCTTTTACCTTTAAAAATTTATACCTGTTTCCTTTTAATGACCATACCCCCCCTGTTCCCTGAACAAGCTACACTACAAAACAGCATGGGGGGCGTTCCCCCTGCACCCCTTCCGGAACAGGTAATTAAGAATTTTTGCAGAAATATTTTTTTGTAAACAAATGTAAAGGACATACGGGGGGCGGTTCTGTAAAGTGGTCGTCGGGAGGCTGGATTAATCTGTAATAGGAAAGCCCAGCGAAAACCAAAATGACGGGGTGGCGGGTGTACGGGTGGCCTTCCTGCCCAGATTGCCGGTAATTTGTCCGATTCGATTTGCTGTTTAAAAATATCCTGACTACCACGATACACCAAGCCCACATAGACAATGACATATAGCAGGATTCACCAAGCGAACATAGGTTGCAGGATGGTATAGGTAATATTACCTAATACCACTATGGTTATCGGTTTTAATGAGCAGGTATATAGCAGGATGCCTTGTTCTATGGTGTATCTATACGAACTACTACACAACTGCTATACAGGAAGTAATCATTTGCAAGACGACACAGAGAGCCGCAACCAATGCGGTTTTTTATGCCTGAAAATACTGGCAGGTATTGCGGTTTTTTATGCCTGAAATACTGGCAAGCATTGCGGTCGTTTTATTTGAGATGGGACTAAATAGGGACAATTTAAAAATGGGACATAAAAAAAGGACTGGGCTAAAAGCCTAAGTCCTTGTTTTTAATGGTGCCTCGGGCCGGAATCGAACCGGCATGACCTCACAGTCGAGGGATTTTAAGTCCCTTGCGTCTACCAATTTCGCCACCGAGGCATCTACGTCTTTGGTAAGCTGGCCATTATATAGCAATCACAAAAATAAACCAGACCTATCTGACATTTCTTAATATTTTCAGGAATTTTTATTTTTGTATTGCATTTGAGTAGATGGCTGTAATCTTGTTTTCTGAGGTGACGTTAATGATGAAAAGTAAAAACTTACTTTGGATATACTGTAGCGGTTACTGTTGCGGATTTTTAATAAACAGAGCCCCTTCACTGTAGCTTAGCTTGGGTAGTAAACTCCCGGCTTGGAAAAATCCGAGTGGAAGTCAGGTTCAAAGCTTCGTATTCGGTGGCTTGCCTAGCTGCGAATCCGTCTACACCTAAGGCAATATATGGGCTGGTTTCCAATGGGAAAATAGAGAACCAGCGCGTAGGAGGGGTAGAGCAATGCGAAACCCATTGTTTCGAGATTGGTTACGATGGATTTCGGCTATCGCCACTACCGAAGCGTGACGAGGTTTGCAACACCGTCACTCACATTTTATAAATTATTGAGACCTTCAAACGTTCCGGTCGGGATTACAACCCCCCGACCAGCAATGCACAAATCCCCCCTACTCCCCTGCCCTGACATCAAACTCGATTTTCCAGCGGCTACTGTCTTTTAGCGAAACCGCTTGCAGCTCCAGTGTGCCCACTTCAGTTACTGCTGCACACAAATGTACAGGCACCACTTCGCCGGCTCTACGGCCTTCTTCAGGCAAGGTAACGTCCAGTTCATCCAGCTCGGACAGTTCTTCATTCGTCCAGTAATCCAGACGGGTTCCCACTTTATCGTCCCTACGGGTAGTGGAGGCAAAGAAACGGAAACGTACCGGTTCCCCAACGACCAAACCAAATTCATCTTCCGGCAATTCTTCGCGGGTGCCTTCTTCCATACCAAACGGTGCAATACACAAAGCCACAATATCCGGCGCCATACCCGGTACGGCAGGCATTGAGCTTTCAATGCTGACATAATAAGCAGCTGCGGTGCCGCCTTTAATACGCACACCTTTGCCTTTTCGTACAAAGCCATAATAAGCGGCGCCTCTGGCAACCGCCAAATCAAGATCTGCACCTGCCAACAAGCGGGCTTCAGGCGCTTGTTCAGCAGCCAACCAGGAATTTAACACGTCCATTAAACGCTCAGCCAGTGCATTGGCTTTTAACACGCCGCCATTCAACAGGACGGCGGTAGGATGCAAAAAGGTCGCATGTTCAGGCAGATTAATATCTTTAAGATCGTCGGTGGCATTTTGCTGTTTGGCCAGAAAAGCGGCTAAATGGCGGGTAATGCCTGCATCCTGCGCATAAGGCAAGCCGGTGGTTCTTAAACCGGTACGGGTCCGGCTTACGGGTCGGTCGCTGACCGCTACTTTAGGCAAGAAACCTTCAACCAGGACTCTGTTAACTTCCTCACGGGCTAATTCGGTACGCAGATTCCCTGCCATAAAAGATGAGCCCCGACTAGCGACTACCAGAGGGATATTATCAATATCATGTGAGTTGAATATTTTTTCTTTGGCATCTCGGCAACTATGCGTTAATGCTTGAATTTGCCAAGGCTCCAGGCGTTTTCCATCTTGCTCCAGCTTGGCTTTAACGGTATAAGCCAAAGCCAAATCCATATTATCGCCGCCCAGTAAAATATGATCACCGACAGCCACCCGTGTGAATTCAAGATTGCCATCATTTTCAGTGACCGCGATCAATGATAAGTCAGTGGTTCCACCACCCACATCAATTACCAGAATAATATCGCCACACGTTGCTTGTTTACGCCAGTCACCCTGACTTTTTTCAATCCAGCTATATAAAGCCGCTTGAGGTTCTTCCAATAAAATAGCTTGATCAAGACCGACGGCCCGTGCGGATTCGACTGTCAATTCACGTGCTGCCGGATCAAAGGAGGCCGGTACCGTAATCACCAAATCCTGCTCTGCCAAGGGCGCATCAGGATGCAGACTTTGCCAGGCATCACGGATATGTTGCAGATAAGCGGTGGTGGCCTGAAACGGTGAAATGCGCTCAACTTCTTCGGGCG
Organism: uncultured Methylococcaceae bacterium; assembly: GCA_903903365.1. Lineage (GTDB taxonomy): Bacteria > Pseudomonadota > Gammaproteobacteria > Methylococcales > Methylomonadaceae > Methylobacter_C. Next base: position 8,361 of record CAIUYS010000503.1, on the reverse strand, counting down.
CATCCGCTGGCAGTATCGGCGATTTACAATCTACTCCGGCATGACATAACCAGCTTTTGGCACTGGACACCAGACGAATAGGCGTTTTGCTACCCAAGTTTCGGGCTATTTCACCCACCAGATATTCGGGTTTTACAATCCAAGGTAACGAAGTAGAGCCTTCAGCAAGTTCTGCTTCGTGCGCCTGATACAAAAATGACGGCAACTGAAAGCTGTCTTCAACCACACCGGGCGATGTCAACTGCGGTATAGCCATGACTTGCTGGGAAAATTCCCCATCGTCAATATTAGTAATATCTGCGTAAGACAAAACACAATGAGTCGTACCTAAATCGATACCGACCGAGAATCGCTTTACTGCTAAAGGTGCGGTATCGTGACTGGATTCCTGGTTATTTGTTTCCGGGAAAAATTCTGATTCTGATGCGTTTTCTGTGGCCATATCATCAAGCTGTTGATTTTCAGGTTCTGTGCTGAACGTGTCATTGCCTGAATTAAAAGGAGCGGCGTTTTCAGGTTGATAAGCACCGGTACTATCGACTGCAAGTTCAGCTTTATTAGGCTCATTTATAAAATTCGGCTTCTTTTTTATATGATCAAACAAACTCATAATTCAACCTCAGCGGCTGCAATAATAGCTGCATTGTGCCCTTGGGTTAATTTTGGCAGTCTGATAGTAGTTACCTGCCAGCCCTTATGTATCAACGTTCCGGTAAATGGTGCAGAGCCGACAATGTTGCCTGTTAAGCGCACTGAAGAAGCATCAAAACCTTGTGGCAAGGTGATTTTTCCACCTTCCTGCTCGCTACGAATGGGGGCTAAAGTAAAGTGTTCATTAAGCGCTTTGTTACAACCTTCATGGACAACACGCGCAGCGATACCAATATCTGCATCATTATAGGAAGTAATATCTTCTTTAATAAAATCGATAAAACGTGCTTCTTTTTGCAGCAGTCCCAGTAATTGCAAGGCGGCATCGGGTGTGTATTCTTTCAATATCACCGGTTCCGGTGCAGGGGCATGAACCAGTTTTTCAACTTCGACAATTTTCTCCACGATTTTCACGACAGGTTCGGGAGTCGGTGCCGCTTTTTGAAGCGGTTGTTCTATCGGTTTTTTCTTGCAACGGGCAAGGCTTATGACCATAGCCAGCAGTAACACAATAAGAATCAGCGATAATAGCGCGATAGTACCCGCCAGGCAAACATGCCATAAATCAAAGGTAGTCGGTTTTATTGTTAAATCAATTGCATACATCATATTGTTCATAAAGAGCCTCTATTAGTTATTATTATTATTGATTGCCCGCTTTTCGCGACGCTTCAGAAAACATCATGCCCTGCAAGGCTTCGCGCGTAGTTTGCAAGCGCATTTGCTTTAAATGACGATCAGCAATGACGCCCGGTACTTCTGCTTGGGTATAGACTTCACGCATCTTCGATAAAATCGCTTCACATTGCTTCATAATGGCATCAGTCGCCTTACGACTATCCTGCCCCTGATAAACCGACTTTTGCATTTCACTGCCAACACACTTTTTATACTCATATTTAGCTGTCTGAATTTTTTCAATCGTGGCATCAGACAGCGTTGTGTTGTGCCATTCATTTTTTGCGTCATCAGAGAAAGCGGATCCGGTAGACAGCAAAAGAACTAGGAAAAGAATATTTTTCATGGTGTTCCTTGAGATAATTATTATAATTTTAAGTGCTGATTTTACGCGAACTGATTAGAAATGAATAATTTAAAGCTTAGTCCATTCTTGGTATATCGCTTAAAACAAATTACCAGTAGATATTGGCTTTAATCATAGAACACGAATGACACAGATTATACGGATTTCAACGGATTTTATTGTTAGTCGAAAAAAGTCCTTGCGTGTTTATAGCCATGCCGGTCGGGGTTTACAATCCCGTCATGCGTCAGTACGAAGGGCACGAAATTTTACTTCTTCGTGCCCTTCGTGTCCCTTCGACTTCGCTCAGGGCAGACTTCGTAGTGATAATCTTTTCAATAGGTGCGCGATGCGCACCCTTCATGCTGCTCATGCTGGTCGGGGTTTGCAACCCCGACCGAAACATTTGAAAGCTTAAATAGCTTTCAAAACGTGAGTGGACTGGACTGCAAACCCCATTCCGCGTCACCATAAAAGAAACGAAGCTTTATTTCTTCGTGTCCCTTCGACTTCGCTCAGGGCAGGCTTCGTAGTGAAAGTCTTTTAAAGAGCTTAACGGCGATTTTGTAACGCGGCAATGCGCTCTTCCAACGGTGGATGGCTCATAAACAATCGGCTTACGCCACCGCCATTGATGCCAAAGGCCGCTAATTGTCCGGGCAGATCTTGCGCTTCTTGTCCACGTTGCAAGGCACGTAAAGCACCTATCATTTTTTCGGGGCCGGCTAACTTTGCACCACCGGCATCGGCTTTAAATTCTCTATAACGAGAAAACCACATAACCAACATAGACGCCAGAAAACCCAGGGCAACTTGTGCAAGCATTTGGGTGATGTAATAAGCGGGGCCATAACCGCGTTCGGTTTTAAAAACAACACGGTCAACAAAATGACCAATTATGGTTGCAAAAAAGTACACAAAAGTATTCACTACCCCTTGCATTAAGGCCATGGTCACCATATCACCATTGGCAACATGCGTTATTTCATGACCCACCACGGCTTCCACTTCATCTGCATTCATGTTTTGCAACAAACCGGTGCTTACCGCAACCAGTGCGCTGTTTTTATTCATTCCGGTAGCAAAGGCATTAGCCTCGGGGGTTTGAAAAATACCCACTTCAGGCATACCAATTCCGGCCATACGTGCCTGTTTAGCCACAATATCCAGTAACCAGCGTTCAGTCTGATTTTGTGGTTGCTCAATTACCTGCACGCCCATCGCCCGTTTTGCAGACCATTTGGACAGTGCCAGAGAAATGACAGAACCCGTCATGCCAATCACCGCTGACATCACCAACAAAGCATTAAGATTAAGATCAATACCTTGTGCATCTAAAGTGCCGCTTAAGCCCAAAAGATTAAAAATAATACTAACAACAACCATGATTGCCACATTGGTTGCCAGAAAAAGAAAAATTCGCATCATGATAAGAGCCTCCGGTAAGTTGATGTTAAAACTAATATGGTGATTGAATATCACATTCCAACCCTCATAAGAATGATAATATATCGCAACGTTTATTTATTAAAGGTCATTGCCGTGTATTTTTTAAAAAAAACCCTACTTCCCTTGCTTTTACTCAACACCTGCCTGGCTTTGGCAGAATCGGTCGATCATCAGGCGGTGTTAAAACAACTGCATTTACCGGAGGGATTTAAAATAGCCGTTTATGCCGATAACGTACCCAATGCACGCAGTTTGGCCTTGGGAGATAACGGCGTGGTTTTTGTCGGCACCGGCGCAAAAGGGGATGTCTATGCGCTGCAAGACAGCAATAATGACGGTGTCGCCGAACAGCGCCATATTATTGCCAGCAATTTAACGATGCCCAATGGCGTAGCCTATAAGGACGGGGCGCTTTATGTCGCAGAAATCAGCCGTATTATCCGTTTTGATCATATTATCCAACAGCTGGCCAAGCCACCAAAGCCTGTGGTCATCTTTGACCAATTTCCTTCCGACAAACATCATGGCTGGAAATATTTGCGTTTTGGCCCTGACAACAAGTTGTACACCGCCGTCGGTGCGCCTTGCAATATCTGTAATCCTGACAAAGACATTTACGCCTCACTGGTCAGATTAAATCCGGACGGCAGTGACTTTGAAATTATTGCCAAGGGTATCAGAAACACTGTTGGTTTTGATTGGCAACCCGACACCCATGCCTTGTTTTTTACCGATAACGGTCGGGACTATTTAGGTGAAGATACGCCACCGGATGAACTAAACCACTGGTCTGTTAAAGGCGAGCATTTTGGCTATCCCTACTGTCATGGCGGAGACATTCCTGACCCTGAATTGGCGGCTGATAAAAAATGCTCACAATTTACCGCACCCGCCTGGAAATTTAAAGCCCATATTGCACCGTTAGGGATACGCTTTTATCAGGGCATGCAATTTCCGGTTGAATACAAAAACCAGTTATTTGTCGCACAGCATGGTTCATGGAATCGAACCGAGCCGCAAGGCTACCGTGTTGCTTTAGTTAAATTTAATCAGGGCAAGGCCATTTCAGAACAGGACTTCATCAGCGGCTGGTTAACCGATGACGGCAAGGTGCTGGGGCGTCCGGTCGATATATTAACCTTGCCGAACGGTAGCCTGTTGATCAGTGATGATAAACTGGGTGTCGTTTATAAAGTCTCATATCAGGAAAAATAGTGACTAAACAATTTGAAATTATCGAAAAAGAAATCCTTTACTCGGGGTTTTTCCGCATGGAAAAATACCGCCTTAAACATACCATGTATGCCGGTGGTTGGAGTCCGGAAATAAGTCGTGAATTATTTGTACGAGGCAGTTGTGTTGCCGTATTATTGTATGACCCCCATGCCGATAAAATTATCTTAATCGAACAATTCCGGGCAGGTGCCATTGTGCAACCGGATAGAGCCTGGCTGGTAGAAATTGTTGCCGGTGCAATAGAAGAAGGTGAAACCGCCACAGAAGTCGCTTACCGGGAGTCCTTGGAAGAAGCCGGCTGCGAAATTCAAGAATTGCTGGTCATTAACGAATTTTATACCACTCCGGGCGGCGCATCAGAACGCATCACCTTATTTTGTGGCAAAGTGGATAGCACTCATATTGGCGGCATTCATGGACTGGATCACGAAGACGAAGATATACTCGTGCGTGCCGTGGATTTTGATGAAGCTTATCAAATGGTGGAAAATAACGAAATAGAGTCAGCCATTCCAATTATTGCGATTCAATGGCTGGCCTTAAACAAACAAAAACTTAAAAACAAGTGGTTATTATAGGGAGGATCAAAGCCCGATTATGAACACCTCAGCCCGTCAATTTTTTATCGGGATACTGTTATCGGCAATCGTGATTTTATTTTCCGGTTGCGCCAGCGTCCCGAATATAAAGTCAGCCGACCAAAGCCGGTCATCAGTCAGCGCCTATGCACTGAGCCTGCAAGGGACGCCTTATCATTATGGTAAAGACTCCCCCGAAGAAGGTTTCGATTGCAGTGGCTTTGTTAAGCATGTCTACGAAAAACAGGGCATAACCTTACCGCGAACGGCAAAAGATATGGCACTGTCTTTGCCGCAAATTCCAAAAAATGATGTGCATTCCGGTGATCTGGTTTTCTTTGACACCAATGGCAACTCATTTTCTCATGTCGGCATTTATGTCAACAATGATCAGTTTGTTCACGCACCCAGCCAGCATACCGGACGGGTGCTGGTTTCCAGCCTTAAAAACCGCTATTGGCAACAACACTATAGCGGTGTGCGGCGTCCCAAATGATGTTTATTTTTATCCGGCGCAACATAAAACTGCATTTATTGGCCACTGAATAATCCATTAATACCTCCGGTAAATACAGGCAATAAAGAACTGTTTCGTTTCAATACCGTATCTTTTCGGCGGGTTGCTGGGCACACAAAAAATCTGTGCAGGGCATTTTGGTAGGAGATTACAGGAATGACAATTTCTTCTGTTCAAGGTAGTTATCAGGAACGCACTCATGCGGTTTTGGTGAGTCTGATCATCGATTTTGTGCTGATCGGGCCGGATATCGTGGCGGCTGTTATGGCTCATTCGGTGGTGCTCTTCGCCGATGTGCTAAAGTGCTGCAATGAATTACTGGCCACTTTTCTGGGCTGGTTGACGCTCCGGCGTGTGGCGCACGGACGCACCTTTAATTACAACTACGGGTACGGCAAACTGGAGAACCTTTCCGGTATCGTGGTGGCACTGGCGATGGCGGTATCACTCATCATCGTTCTCTACACCGCAGTCATCCGCCTGCATCATCCTGAAGCCATGCATATACAAGGCGTGGGTCTGGGTATTTTCTTCATGGCGCTTGGGGTCTGCACCAATGTGTATTTGTGGAAAAAGAACCGTCGGTTGGCGCAGCATGAACGCTCGCCGGTGATGGAGGCGCAATGGCGACTGTTCCGCGTTAAGGCGTTTTCGGATGCGACCGTCCTGTTCGCCCTGTTATTGAGCCTGGCCTTCAGAAATCAGGCTTGGTCGCACTACATTGATCCTTGTGCTGCGTTGATCATGATCGGCTTCCTGATTTTTTCTGCCTACGGCGTGATGGCCGACACGGTAACTGATCTGCTTGACAAGGCGCTGGAGGAGTCTCTGCAACTGATTATCGTCAAGCATCTGGCCGTTTTTTTCGACGATTATACCGCTTTGCACGGCGTCCGGTCCCGACGCTCTGGCGGCGACATTTACATTGAAATATTTCTGGAATTTGATCCACAGCACTTAATGGGCGACGTACAACAGGCCATTGACCGCATCAAACTCGGCCTTGAACGCGAGATTTCAAACAGTCACGTCGTGGTGTCACCCTGCTCCGAACCGGAGGCGTGATCAAGAAAGGTATTGGGCAAAATAGCCACTATTGAGGAAGTAGCGTTGCTATTATTCGTAGCGGAGCACCACTGCCTTTGGCTATTTTCATCGGTAAGGCCACTACATAAATACCTTTCAATGGCAATTGCTCTAAATTGGCAAGATTTTCAAATCCCGGTCTATTGCTACCGAGTAAAATCTGATGGGTTTTAAATGTTTTTGATTGACCGTAATCCAGACTGGGGGTATCCAAACCCAAGGCTTTGATAGCCCTTTTTTCAATTAACCATTGCGTAGTTTCCGGTAAAATGCCTGGGAAATGTAATTCGGGTATCGCTTCCATGCCGGTTTTTGGCGTACCAAAATATTTTTCCCGGTTAGGGTAATACTGACCGTAACCGGTTCTAAAAAGGATGATGGTATTGTCGGGTATTCTATTATTTACTTTTTCCCAACTCTCAACATCCTCAACACTAATCTGATAATCACGATTGACCAAGGCTTTTCTGGAGACATCAATAACAACGGCATTACCTGTCAAACTGCTTAAAGGTAACTGATCAACGGTTAATTTGTTTTCTGCAAAATGGATGGGGGCATCCAGATGCGTGCCGCCATGTTCAGGTGTACTGATGCGATAGGAAGAATAATAATAGCCTAAGGGTGTTTTTCCTTCCGCTTCGGTAACGTGTTCAAAGCCGGGACTATTATTGGGCCAATACAATGTAGCACTGTCATAGCGATGGCTTAGATCAATCCAGTTTAAATCATTTGACGAAACAACCGCATGATTAGGTTGAGCGCATGCGGTAAGGCCGGCAACTAATAAAAAAGCTATTTTTTTCATTGGCATCATTCCCGTGATAAAGTCGTAACGAAGCTCTTTACCGAAAAATGCGTTTCAAGCCTCTATTTCATAAACCCGTCAACAGAATTAACGACCTTATGATCATTTTTTTCAATTCGAGTATAGCGCTAAATAACGAGTGACATCCAATGGTTGGCAATTTGTGGTTATCAAATCGTTACGCGCCTTATTCCAGTCGTCTCACTTTGGAGAAGAAACAGTAGGACTTATGGTTGATATGAAACTTGAATACAGCGCGGAGTTTCGATTCTACGCGGAATTAAACGATTTCCTCTCTCCTTTGCAGCGCAAGCGAACGAACCTCTATCATTTTAGCGGTCATCCAGGCATCAAAGACCCCAGCGAAGTTATCGGTGTCCCTCATACTGAAGTTGAGCTAATTATCATAAAGGGTGAAGCTGTGGGGTTTGATTATCAGTTACAAGCTGACGACCGTGTTGCCGTCTACCCGGCTTTTACAAGCTTGGACATCACGCCCTTGCTCAAGCTGCGCGAAAAAATAGTGTCCACGCCTCGCTTCGTCCTGGACGTTAATCTTGGCAAACTCGCCAAACTTATGCGTTTATTGGGTTTCGACTGTCTTTATCGTAACGACTTTCAAGACAAAGAGTTGGTCAATATCGCGGCAACTGAACACCGTATCGTACTCACCCGTGACCGTCGGCTTTTGTATGCCAAACAAATCAACTATGGCTATTGGGTACGAGCCGTTAACGTCGAAAGCCAAATTATTGAGGTGTTACGCCGTTACAACCTGCGCAACTCTATTAACGCCTTTGTTCGGTGTCTGGTTTGCAACGGAAAACTGGCACCGGTTGCCAAGGCAGATATTCTGGATCGTCTTGAACCTAAAACCAGACTTTACTATGAGGTATTCCATTATTGTGTCGATTGCCAGCGCATTTACTGGGAAGGATCACACACGAAGGACATGCGGAGACACTTGGCCGGTTATCTATCGAGCTAACATTGAAAAGGGCAGTCAAAACCG
>CAIUYS010000502.1 GCA_903903365.1 uncultured Methylococcaceae bacterium | reverse complement strand
GCCTAACAACCAACACACCAGTTTGCTTGGTGACCATAGCGAGCGTGAACCACCCGATCCCATCCCGAACTCGGAAGTGAAACCGCTTAGCGCCGATGATAGTGTGGCAGTTTGCCATGCGAAAGTAGGGAATTGCCAAGCTCTTAAATTAAAACCCAAGATTTTTGTCTTGGGTTTTTTTTTGCCTGATAACCTGATAAATAGAAATGACATATCATTAAATAACAGGTTGTATTTCTCGGCAAAACTTCGTTCGCTGAGAGAAAAGGAGTCGAGTAGTCCACAGAAGTAAAAGTGCATGTTTTTTTACGAAGCGTACTTTGCGAAGTAAAAATACAGGCTTTCGAAATCACGTCGAGTCATTGGAGAGCACGTGAACCACCCCTTGCTGGGTAAAGAGCGAGTGACCAACCCAGACGGTTGGGGTTTACCTAGCAATCTAATATGTCGCGATATTTTTTAGGATTTCCACGCTGGGAGCAAGTGAAATCTTTACTCAAAAATAGAGACTCCCCGCTTTTTTGTCTTTTATTTAGTGGGTAATTAACCAAAAGAACAGTTTGTTCTGCAATATCTTTTGAATATGCTGGCCAGAACGGGTAATTAAATTACGATTTCCGTGCATTAGCCTAAAATGGTATTAGGTAAATCGCAATAAATAAGCCCTCAGTTTATAGTGCTAATACGCTTCGGACACAGCTTTGTAGAAGTGGGCCATGCCCGCAAAGGCTTTGTTATATCGTGGGCATGGCTCGCAATTAATGTATTGGCGCACCAGTGTCAGGTGACGTTTGCTTGGTATTTATTACGAGTTACCTAACGTAAATCTCAATAAATCTTCAAAATCCCATGAATCGCCAGATAAATACACACAATAAAAGGTTATTTATTCTATTTTAAATATAACAAATTCCATAGCTTAAATGACAAATTAGCTTGGTCATGCTAACATTCTCGAGTTTATTAAGTGATTTTTAAATAATTTCACAGTGATTTAAGGCGTTAATCGGGCGCAGATAATTCTGATGACCATTGATATACCGACACTAAACGCTGCACATAACGACATGAAGAGAGTACGGTCTGGAAAATGAATAATAATTCCCGAGTAGGTAATAAAAACGCTATGCTTTACAACGCTGATTTATCGCAGGATAGCTGCGGTGTGGGTTTTATCACTCACAAACAGAGTAAACAAACTCACGATTTGCTGGTTAAATCCCATGAAGCTTTATGCACCATTCCCCACCGTGGTGGTATGAGTGCTGAAGGTATAGGCGATGGTGCAGGCGTTAATATTGATTTATCCCTCAATTTTTTTCGTAAAATAACCGGTATCGATAGTCTTGAACTCGGTCAATTTGGCGTTGCCAATTTCTTTTTTCCGGAAGATCATGATCATTTTGATTCGGCTGCCAATGAGCTGATTGAACGGCATTTTAAAGATTTTAACTTGCCGATTATTCTGTGGCGTACTATCCCGGTTGATCTTAATGTTATTAATGCCGCCTCGGTAAAGGCTCAGTTACCGATAAAACAGTGTGTATTTGGTCGCCCGGATAGTTTAAAAGACGCGTCTCATAAAGACTTTGAAAAGCATATTCAGGCCGCTTTGCTTGATATTGAAGTGGAAGGTTTTAGCCGTGTTGAGTTGACTGGTTTTTACCCGTTATCCATGAGCTCACGCACCCAGGTTTACAAAGGTCGCTTAAATTCGTTTGAAGTTATTCCTTATTTTAAAGATCTGCACGATACCGATCACGAAATCTCTACGCTGTTTTTCCATACCCGCTTTTCTACCAATACCGCACCCGCGACCATGATGGCTCAGCCCTTTCGGTATATGGCGCACAATGGTGAGTTAAATACAGACAAGAAAAATCGTTTAAGTGAAGGTGCGATTGCCAGACAACATAACAAGCATCTTATTTTCCCTAAAGGACAATCAGATTCCGGTCGTCTGGATCAAACACTGACCCGTCGAATTAATGAAGATGATATGGATATTGTCACTGCTGTTTTGGCGATGATGCCGCCCGCGTGGGAAAATGACACCACCTTGTCGCCCGCTGTTCGTGCGATGCTGGAATATTTTAGTTTGTATGAAGAAAAAAATGACGGCCCGGCGGCCTTGATTTTTAATGATGGAATTCGTGTCGGTGCGCGATTGGATCGTTTGGGTTTACGGCCTTTGCGTTCAGTAGAAACCCATGAATATTTGGCAGTGATGTCAGAAGCGGGTCAAATTGATTTTCCACCTAAAGATATTTTGAAACGCGGTCGTATTGAAGCGGGCGGTATGCTGTATTTTGATCACAGCACCGGTGAAACTTATAATAATCATCAAGTGATGGATCGTCTGGCGAGTGAGCAGGATTATAAGGCTTTACTGGCACAACGCTGTATTCATCTGACTGAATTGCCGTTGGTGGACTTGGCTGAAATCAGTAATGAACACGCATTTAATGTAGATCAGCAACATACAGCCTATTCGCTTAATCAGGAGAGTTTCAGGTTTCTGCTTGATCCGATGCTGGCAACCGGCGCGGAAAAAGTATCCGCCATGGGTTACGGTTTGGCACCCAATGCCCTCTCCAGTGCAGAAGGTGGCATGTCGCGTTACTTTAGCCAGCGGTTTGCACAAGTAACCAATCCACCGCTCGATTCAATTCGGGAAAGTGATGGGATGACCTTGCGCGTGGCATTGGGTGCAAAACCAACTTTTTCTGATGAATTTAGCAAGCAATTGGTCATCGAAACGCCTATTTTACAGCGGACGTATCTGGAACAAATTCGCAGACAATCCACCGTCAGTACCGTTACGCTGGATATGATTTATCAGCCTGATTTCAATGATGCCAAGCATAATGAAAATGTTCTGGAAGCCGCTTTATTAAGGGTTTGCGAGCAGGTTGAAGAAGCTGCTAAAAATAACATCGGCATTATTATTTTAAGTGATATTGCTATCAGTCCGGAGCTGGCCGCTATTCCTGCTTTATTAATGGTTGCAGCGGCTAATCAGCATTTGGTTAAGCAAGGCTTGCGTTTTAATTCGTCCTTAATTGCTGAAACCGGACAAGCGGCTAGTCCGCATGATATTGCCACCTTGTTGGGTTTTGGTTGCTCAGCGATTTGCCCTATTAGTGTCTACAATCGTGTTATCAGTCATTATCCCGTAACAGATCAGCAAAAAGTTCTCGATAAATTCCAAAAAGGTGCCGAGAAATCACTGATGAAAACCATGGGTAAGTTTGGTTTGTGTACCGTGGAAAGTTATATTGGTGGTGAATTTTTTGAATCCAATTATCTGGATACCGATGAGCCCAGATTAAGCCCGTATTTTCCCAACATTCACGCCTCGGTCGGCGGTGTGCGCTATGCAGATATTGCAGCCAGTGTCACTGAATGGCATCAAAAAGCCCTTGCGGTTCGTGAAGAAAAAGACATTCCGTTCTTGGGATTATTTAAAGAGCGCCAAGACGGTGCCGGCCATTCTTATGGCAATACGGCGGTCAGAGAATATATCAACATGACCGATGAGGCGATTTTATATATTCCTCAGGACAAATCGCCCGTAGCCAGCGATACCGCTTATATTGACACCGGTTACGAGAAGCGCACGCCGGAACAAATTGACAGCTTTGGTATTACCCCAGCTTACCGTAGTTTTGCTAAAAACCTGTATCTTGAACGTGATTCCAGACCTGCCTCCTTGCGCGATATTATGGATTTTCCGGCGGATATTAGCTCTGCAATTTCTACCGCTGATTTTGACCGTATTCTGGGAAAACAAAATTTACGCGGTAACATTAACTATTTAATTCGTGGTTTAAGCGTAACCAAAACAACGGATGATACTTACAGGATTGGTTTAACAGAGAATTCTTCTGTACAGCGTTTGGAACATTTAGAGGAACATTTTAAAAAACGTTTTTCCGATACAGAACTTACTATTACAGCGGCAGAAGATAGCTTTGTTATAAAGGTTGCTGATACCGATAGTCTGTTGGCAAACTATTTAAACGCCATAAAAGCGGCTCGTAATCCGATTGCCTTAAGTGATGTTCAGCCAGCACATGAAATCACGGCAATGCTTGCGTCAGGTGCCATGAGTCATGGAGCCTTGCTGGCCGAAGCCCATGAAGCGGTTGCCGAAGGTATTAATATAGTTGGCGCTTTAAGTAACTCCGGTGAAGGCGGCGAACATTCCAGTCGTTTTAACACCTTGCGTTCTTGTAATATCAAGCAATTTGCTTCAGGACGTTTTGGCGTTTGGGCCGGTTATCTGGCAGATCCTAATATTAGAGAAATTGAAATTAAAATAGCGCAGGGCGCAAAACCGGGTGAAGGCGGTCAATTACCGGCCACTAAAGTTTCTGTTGAAATTGCCGCTTTACGTGGCGGCACGCCCCGAGTTGAGTTGGTGAGTCCACCGCCCCATCATGATACCTACTCGATTGAAGATTTAGGGCAGTTAATCCATGATGCCAAAGCGGCACGTGTAAAGGTCGGCGTTAAGTTGGTGTCTTCTGAAGGTATTGGCACTATTGCGGTGGGTGTTGCCAAAGCGGGTGCGGATGTTATCAACGTTGCCGGAAATACGGGAGGTACCGGTGCGGCGGCGGTTACCAGTCTAAAAAATAGTGGTCGTTCGCCCGAAATTGGTATTGCCGAAGTCCATCAGGCCTTGGCTGTCAACGGCTTGCGCGATAAAGTAATTGTGCGTGGCAGTGGCGCTCATCAAAGCGGACTGGATGTGGTTAAGTCCGCTATTTTAGGCGCCGATTCGTTTGAATTTGGTACAACGGTATTGATGATGTTGCGTTGCGTGATGGCGAAAAACTGCAATATTAAATGTCCTGCCGGGTTAACCACTGAACATGAAGAGTTTAAAGGCGACTCGCGGGTATTAGCACAGTATTTTATGAATCTGGCGCACGAAGTCCGCGAAATACTGGCCATGTTAGGGTATAAAAGTTTACAGGAGATTCGTGGTAAAACTGATTTGCTGCATTTAATTGACCACCCATCCATGGTCGGCCAACTTGATTTAACCAAAATGCTGGCTAAAGTCGAGGTCATTGTGATTCCAAAACCTGTTTATCTGGAAGCCGCTTTTACGGTTGATGATAAAATTATTGAACAGGTAAAAGCGGTGCTGATAGACGGCAAGCAATCACAACTTATCATTGAAGGCGCTGCCTTTAAGTTGAATAATTGCAATAAAACCGTCGGTGGACAGGCGGCGATTGATATTGAACGGATGCTGGCCTACGAATTGACTGAGCAGCAAGTTGCCGACTCTAAAATTATTTATACCCATGAACAGGGTCGCCGTTATTTAGCTCCCGATAGTGTCGTTATCCGTACGCATGGATCGGCTGGGCAAAGCTATGCGGCATTTTTAAATGACGGGATGCGTATGGAGCATCTGGGTACTTGTAATGATGGCGTGGGCAAGTCTGCTTGCGGCGGAACTTTAGTGGTTGAATCGCCCGGTGGTGGTATTAAAACCCCCGGCAATAACGTATTGATTGGTAACTTTGCCCTGTTTGGCGCTACCGGTGGTAAAGTCTTTATCAATGGTGAAGCCGGTGACCGTTTTGCGGTTAGAAACTCGGGTGCAATGGCCGTCGTTGAAGGCGTTGGTGATTTTGCTTGCGAATACATGACCAACGGTGCGGTTTTGAACATCGGCGGTTTTGGTAAAGGTTTCTGTAACGGCATGTCCGGTGGTAATGCTTACCAATATGATCCTGAAAATTTACTGGAAAATCTGTACGACAAGTCGTCTGTTTCTTTGCATACTCTGACCGAAGATACTGATGCCGCGCGTGCGCATGAGCAGTTTATTCTGGCGATGCTTGAAGAGCATGTGGACTACGCGAAATCCAGTAAGGCTCAAAATTTAATCAATAACTGGGAATCCGAGCGCAAGCATTTTAAATTTGCCATGCCTTTATGGCTTTATAAAACGCAAACCACACAATTTTTGCAACAATCGATGGATCGCAAAGAAATGATCGAAGAATTGTCGCAAGCATTGGCGCAACAGCAAATCGAGCAGGTCAAAGTGGCCTACCAAACGTCACAACCATTGTTTGGTGGTGCGATACCCGGTTATGACTCTGTTGATAAAGCGTTAACATTTAAATTGGTTAATAGTTTTGCCGTGCTTGAAAAAGCCCAGCAATGCGCTAAAGACCTGCTTAAACAGCGACCCGAAGCGCTTCGTTCGCAAAGTCAAATAGAGCAGGCGGCGCGTAAACTGATTATTGAGCGTCCCCGTAAATTACAGGAAGCACTGGTTAAAAGTACGCGCGAAGCTTACAGCAATTACAGCGATGACCAACTGGCCTGTTTGATGGCGAGCAAACGTCTTAATGATTACAAAACAGCGTTAATCAACCGGTCGGTGCAAAGTATTTATTCCATTGGGTCCAGTGCCTGGATTATTGAACAGGACAACATTAATAAACAGGCGTTGGCGGGTATTCCGTGTATTGAAGAATATTTGGCCGGACTCTTGGGGTTAGGCATTGTTCAGGGCATGTTGAACGAAGAAACGGCTTGATATTCGCCGAATTGGACATTTTACAAAATACCCTTTAATAATTGAATTGTTAATAACTTAAATGAAATCATCTCAACTACCACTTGATGCACCCTACAACGAAAACCAACGCGCCTGGTTAAGCGGTTTTTTTGCCGGAATGCACACGCACCGGCTTCAAAGCACTGGCTTGGTTACTCAAACGGATAGCCGACTGATTACCATACTGTATGGTAGTCAAACGGGTACAGCCGAATCGGTTGCCAATGACGCCGCAGCCGTTGCTAAAACTTACGGCTTGAAGCCACTGGTAAAAAGCATGGATGAAATTGAAGCGGATGCACTGTCTTCGATAGATTATTTGTTGATTATTACCAGCACCTACGGTGAGGGTGAAATGCCTGATAATGCGCAAATGCTATGGGATGGCGTTTGTGCAGCGACCATGCCCCGGCTTGAAGGCATGCAGTTTTCAGTATTGGCTTTGGGTGACACCAGTTATGATTTGTTCTGTCAAGCCGGTATAGACTGGGATAATAAACTGGTTGAGCTGGGGGCAACACGCGTTTATGACCGTACCGATTGCGATGTCGATTTTGAAGAACCGGCAGAAAGCTGGATGACGGCAGTTATTCCACACTTGGCAGGCGGTGTTACTACGACAGTCGTTGAAACGGCTGCCCCTGCTAGCGTTAAACCGGAATATCATCGGAAAAACCCGTTTCCCGCCAAACTGCTGGTTAATCGTTTATTAACGGACGCCTCATCGTCTAAAGAAACCCGTCATTATGAAATTTCAATGTCGGGTTCAGGTTTAACTTACGAAGCGGGTGATGCCTTATGCGTGGTGCCTACCAACTGTTCTGAACTGGTTGCCGATATCATCAAAGCGATTGGTTGCAAGGGCGATGAAGACGAACCGGTCAATGGCGAATTAATGTCCTTACAGGTTGCATTACGTGAGCATTTTGAAATCAAGGCACCCAGTAAAGAATTGCTTGAAGAGATTGCCACCCGCTCCGGAGATCAGGAACTTAACGGAATTATTGAATCGGGCGATAAAGAAAAACTGGCTAACTATTTATGGGGACGCGATACGCTGGATTTATTGTTGCAATTTCCGCTTTGTGAATTTACGGCCGCTGAATTTATAGTCTTGTTAAAACCCTTGCAACATCGGGCCTATTCGATTTCTTCCAGTGGTAAACAGTATCCGGATGCCGTGCATTTGACGGTTGCCAGTGTTCGTTATGAAAGTCACGGCCGACCCCATAAAGGCGTTTGTTCAACATTTCTGGCTGATTTGATTAATGATGAAACCAAGGTACGGTGCTTCTTTACAGCCAACAAGGTTTTTAGGGTGCCTGAAGATAACAGCCTGCCTATGATTATGGTCGGTCCCGGCACCGGTATTGCACCCTTCCGTGCTTTTTTGCAGGAGCGCCAATACCGGAAAGCGTCTGGCAAAAACTGGTTGTTTTTTGGTGACCGCAACGCTGCCACTGATTATATTTATCGTGATGAATTGGAAAGCTTTCAGGACGGCGGCTTGCTGACACGTTTGGATTTAGCGTTCTCCAGAGATCAGGACGCCAAGATTTATGTACAAGACAGAATGCTTGAACAAGGCGCTGAATTGTTTTTGTGGTTAGAGCAGGGCGGTTATTTCTTTGTTTGTGGCGATGCTTACCGAATGGCAAAAGATGTCGACCAAGCGTTACATACAGTTATCGCCGAGCACGGCAAGTTATCTGAACAGCAAGCAATTGATTACGTTAATCAATTGAAAAAAAACAAACGTTACGTTAGAGATGTTTATTAGGGCATTTTCCGCTGTGAGTTATAAAATCACATGATGAATACGGAAAATACACTTTAAAACCGGGAACAGGCTTACAATTAAATGCCACTGAAAACAAAAGGGTAAGGTCTTGCAATCAAGCAAATCAGAAACATATCGCTTGGTCTTATAGTGTGAGGTAATTTTGTAAGGCCTCCCCCTGTTTTTCTATTTTTTATAGAGACTCCCAAGCTTGGCTATTAGCTGCGTTTTAAGGCACAAATAAATGCAAGGTCAATATTATTTAAGGCTTCAATTGACGCGTTACGCGGCTAAGTTGATACAAGGTTTAGTGGTTTTGTTGCTCTGTGTTCCTGCCTGTGTCGATTCAAAAGTTTATCAATGGCGGGATGTGCAGGGCAGCGAGCATTTTTCGGATCGCTTTAATCCTGACGCAAAAATTGTCAACATAAAGCCGGGTTACGGTTTTTATCATGTTAAAAAAGTTTACGATGGTGATACGGTTGAACTGGATGATGGTCGTAAAATCCGCTTTTTAGGTATTAATACGCCGGAGATTCAGCATAAAGATAAAATGGCTGAAGCGGGTGGAGAAGAAGCCAAGGCTTGGTTGATTAATAAGCTGCAAGGCACCCGGGTTCGCCTGGAATTTGATGTTGAGAAAACCGATAAATACGGTAGAACTTTAGCGTACCTGTTCACTGAAAAAAAAGAGCATATAAATGTGTCTTTGGTTAAAGAAGGTTTGGCGACAATCAGTATTTACCCACCAAATTTGCTGTATGTTAATGAGTTGGTTGCAGCAGGGAATAAGGCAGAGCAGGATAATTTGGGGGTTTGGCAGCGACCCGAGTATGCGGCAATATCCGTTAGTAATCTTACAGCAGCAGGACATCCAGGTTGGACGCGACTGGTGGGCAAAGTTGTCAGTATTCGCAATACCTCCAAATGGGTTTACCTGGTTTTTTCTGACCAATTTGAGGCACGCATTGAAAGCAAATGGTTGTCTTTATTTACTGAGGTGAATGACTATGTAGGGAAAACGCTTGAAGTCCGTGGTTGGCTGAATAAAAGCAGAAAGCAATTTTCAATGTTGATTCGTCACCCGAGCGCAATCAGGCAACCAGAAAACAGTTAAGGGGCAATAAACGAATGCGATGTTAGGATAATGAAGGTGAGATGCTACAATTGGCAGCTTATAAAAATATAATTAAGTTTATCCCCGTGCAATCAAAACAGACTAAACACGCTTACACATGGAACACTATTTATCACATTGCCTTAGAGCATAAAAAAGCACTGATTTATTCTCATTTTATTGCTATTTTAGCAACCATTGCCAGTGTCCCTGTGCCTTTGCTGATGCCATTGTTGGTGGATGAGGTTTTATTGAATAAACCGGGGGTAGCCATTGGGTTTATTAATCAATTTTTTCCTACTGAATGGCATCTGCCCCTACTTTATATATCTGTTATTTTGATTGCCAGTTTAATACTGAGAGTCATCGCCAGCATTTTTAACATCATTCAGGCTCGACACTTTTCCTGTATTTCCAAAGACATTATTTTTCGTATCCGCAAAAATCTGATCAGACATTTACAAACCATTTCCATGGCAGAGTACGAAAGTCTTGGCACAGGTACGGTGGTCACTCATTTGGTTAAAGACCTTGATACGATTGATGCGTTTATTGGCAATACCGTTAGCCGTTTATTGGTCGCTGTCTTGACTATTATCGGGACGGCGGTTATTTTGCTCTGGATGCACTGGCAGTTGGGTTTGTTTATCATGCTGTTAAATCCTGTGGTTATTTATTTTACGCGCGTGGTTGGTTCCCGTGTTAAAAACTTAAAGTCTAAGGAAAATTCTGCTTACGAAGTGTTTCAACAATCCCTCAC
Source organism: uncultured Methylococcaceae bacterium (assembly GCA_903903365.1). Classification (GTDB taxonomy): domain Bacteria; phylum Pseudomonadota; class Gammaproteobacteria; order Methylococcales; family Methylomonadaceae; genus Methylobacter_C. Next base: position 811 of record CAIUYS010000502.1, on the reverse strand, counting down.
TGAAACGTTGGAAGCGATTAATCAAATTCGTGCCAGCAACCGCGAACATTATTATTGTCAGCAACTGATTGAGTCTGCCCGATCGGTTAAAGATTTTTCAGCGGCTTTTGCCTGGAAAAGTGATGCGGCATCGCGTTTAAGTTTTCTGGTGTTTCTGTTTGGCTTTGATATTTTTCGCGCCTGCGCCATGATGATGGTGTTTTATTCTGATCTTAGCATTGGCGAGATGCTGGCGGTGTTTGGTTATCTCTGGTTTATGATGGCTCCCGTGCAGGAAATTTTGGGAATTCAATATGCTTTTTATGCCGCCAAAGCGGCGTTGGTACGCATCAATAGATTGAATGCGCTGGAACAAGAACCCTATTATCCGCATCTCGAAAATCCGTTTTTAAATAAAAAAACGGTCGGTATACGCGTCGATAATCTGCATTTTAGTTATGGCGAAGAAAAAATACTTAACGGCATTCAGTTAAAAATTAAAGCCGGAGAAAAGGTTGCCTTGGTGGGTGCCAGCGGAGGTGGCAAGTCTACTTTGATACAAACCTTGATTGGTCTTTATTTACCCAGTGAAGGTCGGATTTGTTTTGATGGCGTTCCTATTGAGCGCATAGGTTTGGAAGTTGTCAGGGAAAATGTGGTTACCGTGCTACAACATCCGGTTCTGTTTAATGATACTATCCGCGCCAATCTTACGTTGGGGAAGCCGGCCAGCGATGTGGCATTATGGAAGGCACTGGCGATTGCACAAATGGAAGAGGCGGTTAAAGATCTGCCAAACGGCTTGAATACGGTCGTCGGTCGTTTGGGGATG
>CAIUYS010000501.1 GCA_903903365.1 uncultured Methylococcaceae bacterium | reverse complement strand
TTACCCATAATTTCACCTTCAAAATTATTTTCAGTGCTGGGCGCTTTGGCGTTTGCAACGGCTGTTCATGCTGAAGACCCTGTTACGCCGCCTATTCCCGGTGTGGCGGCAGGCGGCGTCGTCATTGAATTGATCAAGGACGGATTTAAAGGCACCGAAGGCCCAATTGGCTACTCCGATGGCAGTTTGTTGTTTACTGAAACCCAAGCCAACAAGATTTTGCGTATTGCGCCTGACAATTCCGTTTCAACGTTCCTCGAAAATTCCAATGGTGCCAACGGTCTTGCTGTCAATGCCAGCGGAGAGATTATCGCCGTACAGACGCTTAAACCCCAAGTTGGGATTGTTTATCCGTTTGACAAACAAAAAACGTTTGTTGAAAACTTTGAAGGCACACCTTTTCAACGACCTAACGATGTAGTGCTGGATAAAAGCGGCGGCATTTTCTTTACTGACAGTGGCACCCGCCCGACTAAAGAAATTCCTAATCCACCCGCCTCTCATCCGGGCGTGTTTTACATTACCCCGACCGGTCAATTAAAGCGACTGGCTAACGATATTGAGCGCCCCAACGGCATTCAGTTAAGTAAAGATGAAAAAGTATTATATGTGGCCAATACTCTTGGCGAACATATTCTGGCTTATGACATTGGCGCTGATGGTTCACTCACAAACAAAAGAAACTTTGCCAAACTGGACGGCTGGAAAAATGAAGACAATGTCTGGTCCAGCGGTGCCGATGGTCTTGCGATAGATGATGCAGACCGACTTTATGTCGCATCAAATTCCGGAGTTGAAGTGTTTACTGACAAGGGCGAAGCACTGGGCGTTATTCCTCTACCCAAAAAACCACAAAACCTGGCTTTTGCCGGCGCAGACAAGAAAACGCTTTATGCCGTAGGACGCGGCGCAGCTTACAAGATTCCTCTGCTTGCACAAGGGTTTAAAGGTCGCGCGAAATAATAGTTCAGTAGGTCGGGTTAGGCGCTAGCCGTAACCCGACACAAATACGTTGATTTGTAATATCCGTAAATAATCAATCTCCAAGGAAATCCTATGGCACGTAAAACAGCGAAAGACTTTGAACCGGAAGTGCTGAAACTATTTGACCGTTATGTCCACGGCCAATTATCACGCCGGGGCTTTTTGGCTTCAGCCGCAAAATTTACGGTGCTGGGTCTGACTGCCGAAGGATTGCTTGAAGCATTAAGTCCAAACTTTGCTCAAGCGCAGCAAATAGGGCTTGATGATCCGCGCATTTCGGCAAAATATGTTGAATATCCCTCGCCTGTCGGTTACGGCAAGATTCGCGGGTACTTGGTTCAGCCTGCGAAATTTAAAGGAAAACTGCCAACTGTGTTGGTCGTGCACGAAAACCGTGGGCTTAATCCGCATATCGAAGATATCGCAAGGCGCATTGCGCTTGATAATTTTATCGCTTTTGCACCGGACGCCTTGTTTCCGTTAGGCGGCTATCCAGGTAATGAAGACAAAGCGCGTGAACTTTTTAAAGGACTGGATCAAACCAAAACGCACACCGATTTTATCACCGCTGTTGGCGTCTTGAAAAATCTGCCAGGAGGCAACGGTAAAGTCGGTGCAGTAGGTTTTTGTTACGGCGGCGGTATTGTTAATTTCCTGGCAACGCAGATTCCTGGTCTGGCGGCTGGCGTGCCTTTTTATGGCAGTCAACCCAATGCAGCAGACACCGCAAAAATAAAAGCCCCTTTGTTGCTGCATTATGCAAGCGAAGATGAACGCATCAATGCCGGTTGGCCAGCTTACGAGGTCGCACTAAAAGCC